>NZ_CANLRP010000017.1 GCF_947493425.1 uncultured Microscilla sp.
AGGCAAAGGTTTTTTTTACAAAAATAGGGAAGCTGCAAGCCCCGAATCAAGTTCGGGATTTCGGAACTTCCGCAATGGTAGGTACAAGTGAGGACACTTTCCCCAGACTCAGCGAAATGTACGCGTATAGCAAGTTCAGCTTTCTGGTCAAGTACTCAGAAAGATTTACAAGACTAGGCAAAGGTTTTTTTTACAAAAATAGGGAAGCTGCAAGCCCCGAATCAAGTTCGGGATTTCGGAACTTCCGCAATGATAGGCACAAGTGAGGACACTTTCGCCAGCAACAACAACACTATTCAACCCAAAACAACATTATGAAAACCAAAAAAATGAAATCATCCAAAAACAGTTATGCCATTTATGGCAAAGTAAGCAATGCGCAGGGCAAAGCCTTAGCGGGGCTTAAGGTAGAAGTGTATGCCGTAGGCTTGCGAGCTTGGCAAGCGTTAGGCAGTGCAATTACCGATGCTCAAGGCAAGTACACCATTACTTGGGAACCCAAAAAGCTAGACAGGGACAAAAAAACGGGCAACTTTGGGCTGAAGGTGTTCAGTGCCAAAAAACAAGTCGAAGTATACCAAGCAGACTTGGTGCAGGTGAGCTTTGACGCCAAAGGGCGCTACAAGGCAGAGGTGCGCCTCACCAAAGTTTTGCCTGTAGAAACGCCCGTGTTCAATGATTTGCGCAAGCAAATAAAAAAACTGGCGGGCGAGGTAGCCATTGCCCAACTCAAGCAAGACCAAAGCCAGCGCGATGTCAGCTTTTTGGCGAAAGCCCTGCCCGCCTCCCGTCAGCAAATAGAGTGGATGATATTGGCACACCAACTAGAGGAAAGTTCGGAGGTGGATGCAGCATTTTTTTATGCTGTGTTGCAACAAGAAACTTTGCTACATCACCCTCCAACTGGCGCACCCACCCGACGCGGCATTGACCTAGACGCCGACCCGCGCACCTTGCTTTACGACATTGCCCTGGTGGATGAAACTGCCCTCAAAGCCGCCATTCACCAAGCAGTAGAGGGTTTGACCATTGCGCCAAGCACCCGTAAAAAGCTGGGCAAAAATCTGGAACAATTGGCAAAGTTTCGTGAAGAAGCCCGCCGCTATTACCAAACCACTCACCCCAAAAAGAGCATCGACTGGTTGGTGTCGTTCTTGAAGCCGGGCAAGTTGGCTGCCGTGCAACGCCTCTTCAAAGAAAGTCAGGGCAATGTGAGGGGTTTTATTGAGCAACTCAAACAAGACAGTTTTTTTGTGGATGAAGCTGCCCAAAAAGACGCCCAAACCCAACTTGCCTTGGGGCAGTTTTTGGGCTTGGGCAACGAGGCAGTGCCCGCCATAGCCAAAGCCCACCGCCTTGACTCTGCCACCGATGTAAAACAGTTGGCGCGTCTCAACAAAGCCGATTGGGTGAAGGCAATAGGCAAAGCCAACCCTGCCCTCAAAAAAAATGACGCCTTGAGCAATTATGCCTCGTTGGTGGTGAGGCGGTTCGAGCAGGCTTTTCCTACCATAGCTTTTGCCGCTCAACTAGAGCGCGAAAAAAAGCCTGTAGTCAAACACCAGGCGGCTTTGGTGGCGTTTCTGAATGCCCACCCCGACTTTGACTTCCTCCACCACCAAGTAGACCTTTATTTGAAAGAAAAGCAAGACAAGAGGAAGGGCAAAAAGAAAGACGATACACTAGACGAGCAGCAAGCAATGAGCGAAGAACTCAAGGCGTTGCAAAGGGTGTTTAGGTTGGCGCCACATTATGGCAAAACCTTGGCATTGCGCCAGCAAAATATGCATTCGGCATTTGACATTGTGGGCAAGGGCAAAACCCGTTTTTTGAACGAGATAGCTCCCAAAGCTGGGTTGAGCGAAAAAGAAGCCCACCAAGTATACCAAAAAGCCCAAACCCGCCAAACCGCTGCCATGTTGATGTTGGGCAACCTGAAAGACCAAGCAAGTGTGGCTCAGGTAGCATCGTTTAAAAGCGATAATGCCGAAAACGAACTCATCGAAAGCTTCCCAGATTTGCAAACCCTGTTTGGCGTTACCGATAGTTGCGAGTGCCAGCACTGTAGGTCGGTCTATAGCCCTGCCGCTTATTTGGTAGAAATATTACAGTTTTTGGAGCAGCGTGCCGCCAAGCAATATAACTCAACAGGTGAAGTAATAGATGCGCTGGTACCTCCGAAGAATGTGTTGTTTGAGCGCCGCCCCGACTTGGGCGAAATAGACTTGAGTTGTGCCAATGCCAATGTGCCCGTCAAATACATTGACTTGGTGTGCGAGTTGTTGGAAGAGGCAATTGCCCCTACCGTGCCTATAAAGTACAGTGGCGCGCTTGCCCAAAGCGAAAACCAGCTTACAGGGTTGGTGTCGGAAGCATTGCTTGAGCACTTGAAAAATGCGGGGCTGCCCGTGACTGCCGAGGCGATGATTTACCCCACTGACACAATTACCGACCCAGAAGACAAGGACAACACCCTGCCTGTTGCTCCCTATTATTTGCGCGATGTGGCGGTGGTTTGTCGCATAGAGACTACCGACGACGAAAACTTTGAAATCTATCGTTTGCGCCAAACCCTCTCGACTACCGAAGCTCTTGCCGCTGCCCCCGAATATGTCAATGATGCTGCTTATGAAGCGTTGCGTAATTCTAGCTATGCCTTTGCCTTGCCCTTTGACCTCCACCACACCGAGGCTCAAGCTTATTTTAGTCGTTTTGGGGTGCAACGTGCCGATTTGATGGAGGCTTTTAGAACATTGATTGAAACCGATGCAGCCGACGAAGAAGCACAAGCCCGCCAAAGGGATTTTGTGATTGCTTGCGAGCGATTGGGGCTGACTGAAGCCGAGGCAAATTTGATAGTGACCGCCTCTAGCGATGAAGCTACTCAGCAAGCCATTTGGAACGTGCCCGAGGATTACACTGTGCTGGGCTACCTTGCCCAAGTTGACCATTTTTTAGACCGAACAGGCTTGAGCTACGGGGAGTTGGAATTATTGCTCAAACTAGAATTTATAGACCCTGAGGGCAATTTGTTTATCCAACACCATGACTTTAGTTGCGACCTTACCCAAAAAGAAATTGTTAACCTCGCCTTGGAAGCGCTCGACCGCATCCACCGCTTTTTGCGTTTGCAGAAAAAAACGGGTTGGGAGGCTACTTTGCTCAACCAAATGGTAATGCAAGCCGAGGTAGGTATTGGATTTCTTGACGACCGTTGTTTGATACAAATTGCTCGCATCAACGCCATTGCCGACAAAACCAAGTGGCGCCTTGAGGCATTGACGGGTTGCTTTGATGAGTTTCCGCACACCATTTACAACCCTGACGACCCCAAACCACTTTATTACCAGATTTTTCTAAACGAAGCCCGCAATGGGAGCATAAACGAGGATTTTTTACCCGAAAATGTGGCAACGGGTGATCTATTGCTTGATGAACATGGGGAGTACATTGCCACTTGCTTGCAGATTACTACCCAAGACATTGACTTGTTTTTGTCTGCTACTGCATACGGTTCTGCTGGCTTTGGCATATTGAGTGAATTGTATACGGCTTCGTTGCTCATGAAAACCTTTGGCTTGAGTGCTCAAGATTTTCTTACCTTGTTTGAATTGGCTGGTTTGAACGAAGCTACCAAGGTAGAAGGCTTGCTAAAATCTGTAGAAGTCATAGAAGCTTTTGAGCAATCGCCCCTGAGTGCTACCGAGGTGAAATACTTGCTTGAGCACGAGGCAGACAACTTGGAGGCAAAGGCAATGAGCAACGCCGCAATTGCCACTTTGCTGGAAGAACTCACGGCTGCCTACCAAGAAATTGAGCAAACCTATGCCTCGCAGTTTGACAGTAGCTTATCGATAGAAGAACAACAAGCCACCTTTTTGCAAGTGGTGTCGGCTGCATCGGGCGCCAGTGCCGAAGCAGCCCAAACTATTTATGGCTTTGTGCTGAAAGAATGGGAAACGGTGGAAGCGGCTAAGGACTTTGTTGCCAAGGCATTTGACGAAGCCATTGACCTCAGCGAAATAAATATTGCTTTGGATGCACTGGCGGCTGTAGCCGATGACGCCGACTCCAGCCTTGACCAACTTAACTTGCTCGAAGCCATTTTTAACGCCATTGCCACCTTCCAAATAAACACCGCCCAGCGCACTGCCTTGCTAGAGGTGTTAGCCGAAGCATTTAAAACCGATGCCGACTTAGTGGAAGCGGTGCTGGCGAGTGCCCAACTTGGTGAGCAAGCAATGGCGGAGGTATTGATGGGCAATTTTGCCAATGCCACCGACCAAGAAAACGCCCTGCAACTATTGCATAAAATGTTGTATTTGATTGATGCCTTTGGGCTAGATAGCGTGGCGGTGACTTGGTTGCTCCAATATAGCACTGGTTTGGGAGGGTTTGCGCTCGACGCCCTGCCCTACAACCCAGCCCCCTACACGGCAGAATTTGAGCAATACTTGGTTTTTCTCAAAATTGCAAATTTTATAGCTATGCTTTCGCCCGTTGCCAACCCTGTCAACGCCCAAAACCCCTTGAGCTTTTTTAGCCTTATGGAATCCTTGCTAAACTCAGTCCCAGCAGATTGGGACTCTAATGACTTTTTCCAAGACTTGGCTTTGCTCACGGGTTACGAAAAAAATGATTTGATTGATGTAGCCGAAGTGTTGTTTGCCAATGTGGATGCAGTGACTACTTATCAATCCATCGACAATTTGGAGGCATTACTAGAGGGTGCCGAGTGGGTGCGCAAACTAGGGATGACGGTGGAGCAGATGGGGGCTTGTATCCAAGCAAGTTTGGGCAGTGGCGAGGTGAGCACTTTGCGCGCTGTGCTCAAGGCGCGTTATGATGAAGACACTTGGCTGACGACGCTGGAGGAAATTATGGACGCCATCCGCCCCCAGAAACGCGATGCTTTGGTGGCTTATTTGCTTGCCTACAACCCCGATTTGCAAGACAGCAATGACTTGTATGACCAGTATTTGATTGATGTGGAAATGGGGGCTTGTATGCCTTCGTCGCGCATAGTGCAAGCCCACAACAGCGTGCAATTGTTTGTGCAACGTTGCTTGATGGGGCTAGAGCCCGCCGCCATTGCCGATGTGGAGGCTGACTTGGGCTGGAAGCAATGGGAATGGATGAAAAACTATAGGGTGTGGGAAGCCAACCGCAAGGTGTTTTTGTATCCCGAAAACTGGTATGAGGTGAGCCTCACCAGCGACCCGTCTTATTTGCTCACTGAATGCCTCGACGAGCTGCAACAAAACGAGCTGACCAACGACACCGCCGAGCAAGCTTTGACCAATTACTTGGAGAAGCTAGACGACATTTCATTTTTGCAAGTAGCAGCCACTTGGTACGATGTGCCCAGCCGCAGCATGCATGTGTTTGCCCGCACTAAGGGCGGCGACCCAGCCATTTATTACTACCGCCGCTTTGAGAAGGAACGCTATTGGACGCCTTGGGAAAAAATAGAAGTAGACATTACGGGCGACCACTTGCTTGCCTTTGTGCGCAACAATCGTTTGCATCTGGCTTGGCTGATGTTTAGCGAAGAACCCGACCCTGACCCAAAGGTTACCGAAAATGAAGACAATACATTGGACAAACCCAAACGCAAGCTCAAAATGCAACTTGCCTTGAGTGTGTATAGCAACGAGCAATGGCAACCCAAGCGGGTGTCGAAGGAGGCAATTTTAACTCCTAATGATCATTTCACGGCTGAGGAGTTTCACAAAGAAAAACACAATTTGGCTTATATAGAGGCAAGCGAACAAATATATGTGTTCAAAAGTCAGGCGTTTTTGTCTGAAAACCCCAAGGTGTTAGATAGCATCGAAACTACAGGAAAAACCACGGGCAATTTGCTCATCAACGAAAGCAACCGCATCATTGGCGTGTTTGACCTTAAAGGATGCAAGGGCTACCCTGAAGTGGCGCACTATGAAGGTGAGGAAGAAGAGGCTTATTTGCCAGAGTTTTACCCCGACTTTAACAATGCCACCTTGCAAGCCCAAAAATACCAAGAGGCTACCACCGACGCCAGCATTAGCGAGGACAGCGGCAACCCTGAAGACACGGGCGACGCCTTGGCGGTAAGGAATATCAACAGCCCGCTCAGCTTCATGACCTTGTTGGCTAAAACCCCCGACCGCTTTACACTGGCGTATCCTCATCAGGTGACGGCAATAGATGTATGCGCTGCTGCCTATAGCCTGTTTTTGAACCAAACCACGGGCAATACAATCAAACTATCGTTGGGGGCTTGGCTGCCTTATTTCAAAGAAGACAGCAACCAAGCTTATGTCATTGTGCCAGGCTTTTACAAAAAAACCGTGCAGGGCGAAGGAGAAGATGCTACCTACACCTTTGACGACTCGGAAAAAGTGACGGTAGCCGATCTATTTGATTTGTGGGCAGACCTGCTTGTGTGGTCTAAAAAGATGGTAGCAGAATTTGAAGAAAACCCACCCGAAAACACCGATGCCGCCATTAAAAAAATAGTGAGTGATGCCGATTTTCAAGCATTGTTGGCGGAGATAGTCAAGTATGAGGGGGGCAAAGCGGTGTTGAGCCTGATGGCAAACCAAGCAGGGAGCAGCGAGCTAGACGAATACCTGAAAACCTTGGAAGAATCTTCTGGCGCTTTGGCGTATGGCGAGCAATTCAAAAACTTGTACCACCCTTTGGTGTGCGCCCTCAAAACTACCCTCTATGCCGACGGGGTGGCGGGTTTGATGCAGCGCGACACCCAATTGCAGCAAACCAATTTCAACTTTGAGCGTCATTATGCGCCCAATGCTCAAGCCGTGCCCCAATCGTTACAAGCTCAAGAAGATGGCGAGCTCAAGGCAAGCTACCCTATAGAAGATTTGGACTTTAGCAGCGACGGCAGCTATAGCGTGTATAATTGGGATTTGTTTTTTAGAATACCCTTGCACATTGCGGGCAGTCTGAGCCAAAACCAACGCTTTGAAGAAGCCTTACAATGGTTTCACTATATCTTTAATCCCACGGGCGCACTAGAGGGCGAAGGAGTACAAAAATATTGGGTCACCAAGCCTTTTTATTTGCACCAAACCGAAGACTACCAAGACCAAAGCATTGAGGCGTTGTTGCGTTTGTCGGCAAGTGGTTCCTCGGCTGATTTGGAGTTTGCCATTGCCGAATGGCGCGCCAAGCCTTTTGAGGCCGATGTGGTAGCAAGGTACCGCCCTGTAGCTTACCAAAAAGCGGTGCTGATGCAATACCTAGATAACTTGATTGCTTGGGGCGATTATTTGTTTAGGCAAGACACGATGGAGTCTATCACTCAAGCCACCCAAATGTATATACTTGCCGACAAGCTATTGGGCGCCAAGCCTAAAGAGGTAAAACCAGTGGCAAAGCCCCCTTATGAAACCTATAACCAACTCGCCACCAAATTGGGCAGCTTTGGCAATGCCTTGATTGCAATGGAGAGTATTTTACCTGATTTGAGTACTTTGCCCGAAGGGGGCGAAGAGTTGCCAACCGAAACGACTCTGTCGATGCTGTATTTTTGTGTGCCTACCAACGAGAAAATGCTGGAGTATTGGGACATCATTGCCGACCGTTTGTTTAAGATTAGGCATTGCCAAAATATAGACGGGGTAGAGCGTAGCCTTGCCTTGTTTGCCCCACCTATAGACCCTGGCATGTTGGTGCGTACTGCTGCCGCTGGGCTCGACATTGCGTCGGTGATTGCGGGGCTCAATGCGCCCCTGCCTCACTACCGCTTTAGGGTGTTTTCGCAAAAGGCGACCGAACTGGCGCAAGAAGTACGCAGCTTGGGCAATGCTTTGCTGCAAGCGCTGGAGAAACGCGACGCCGAAGCACTCTCACTTTTGCGAAACCAATTGGAGCTTAAGGTGTTGGATGCGGTGACGGACATAAAACAATTGCAAATTGAAGAAGCCGAGGAGCAAATAGAGGTGTTGAACAAAACGCGGGTGGTAACTGAGGAGAGGCATGCTTATTATAGGGATATTGAGAAGATGAACAAAGGTGAAAAAGCTGCTTTGGGGCTAAATACTGTTTCTGCGGCAGCATTCACTGTAGGTTCAATTATGGAAATAGTTGCAGGGGCAACAAGCTTAATCCCTGAGATAGTCATAGGCGTGTCTGGTGTTGCAGGTACTCCTGTAACAACCGTAGAATATGGAGGTAATAAAGTATCAAACTCTACGAGTACATTTGCCAGATCAATATTGCTTGGTGCACAATTGCTTGACAAGGTAGCAGGAGGAATTTCTACAATTGCTGGCTATAATCGTCGCTACGATGACTGGAAACTCCAAGAAACCCTTGCCGACAAAGAGTTGGAATCCATTGACCAGCAAATAGTGGCGGCGGAGCTTAGAAAAGAGATTGCCGAAACTGACTTGAAAAACCACGAGTTACAAATAGAAAACGCCCACAAGACCGATGAGTTTATGCGCAACAAATTCACCAACAAAGAGCTCTATGATTGGATGGTGAAGCAAATAACCGCGGTTTATTTTAAGGCGTACCAGTTGGCGCACGATTTTGCCAAAAAAGCCGAGCGTTGTTATCAGTTTGAACTGGGCAACAGCGACACTTTTATTGCTTATGGTTATTGGGACAGTCTCAAGAAAGGGCTGCAAAGTGCCAACCACCTCATGCACGACATCAAGCGCATGGAAACCAGTTATTTGGATAAAAACAAACGCGCTTACCAACTTACCAAACACGTATCGCTTGCTATGCTCGACCCGCTTGCCTTGCAAAAGCTAAAGGCTACTGGAGTATGCGATTTTTCCATCCCTGAAGCCCTCTACGATATGGACCACGCGGGGCAGTATTTCCGCCGAATAAAGTCAGTAAGCATTAGCTTGCCCTGCATTGCAGGTCCTTATACTTCGGTGAGCGCCAAGCTGTCGTTGGTGAGCAACAAGTATAGAAAAGACAAGAGGGTGGATGACAATTATAGAGAAGCTGAAGAGGGCAACGACATGCGCTTTGCCTACAACATTGGGGCGATCCAGTCTATAGCCACCAGCCACGCCCAAAACGACAGTGGCATGTTTGAGCTCAACTTCAACGACGAGCGTTACTTACCTTTTGAGGGAACGGGCGCCATTGGCACTTGGCGTTTAGAATTGCCCGAAGCCGTAAGACAGTTTGACTACAACAGCATTGCCGACGTGGTGTTGCACGTAAAATACACCGCGCGCGAAGGAGGTTCTAGCCTAAAAAATGCCGCCAATGCAACCCTACAAAACCAGCTTAACGCCATTGGGCAAGCCTTGGGCAAAACAGGGTTGCACCTTGCCATCAACCTCAAGCACGACATGCCCAACGAATGGCACTTGCTCAAAAACAATGGCAGCGTAGAAATTAGCATCGATAACGCCAGACTGCCTTATATGGCGCAAGCGGCGAATCCTGTGGTTGAGGAGGTGATGTTGATTGCTAATGATGGCGTTTCGTCATTGGTGGTGCATGATGTTGGTACTGATCCAAATAGCTTTACTGATGGCAGCAATACCATAACCCTCAACGCTTATGATGGTTTTGATGACCTAAAAATAGGCAGCAATCAGGAAATGGAAACTCCTTATATTATTAGTCAAGGCGTTCCTTTTATGCTTTCTAATATTTCGGAGAACTTGGAGGAGTTGGTTTTGGTGGTGGGGTATGGTTTCGTGTAAACAATAGTCCGCAGCATTCAAGTCATAGCCCATAGCATATTCGAGCAAATGTTTACCCGGTGAGCATTTGTAAATCAGTGGTTTATGTTAAAATTGCTTACTCCTTTACTGGCTTAAGTTTTTTTAACTTAAACCCTTGAATTAAAAGCAAGTTGCAAACTTGCCACCATTGTAGATTTAAGTCTGGAGACTTCAACCAAGGGGCATGTATGGCAAAACCCAGCGCCAAGCCCCTATCTTCAATACCTCAACAACACCCCACCAATGGCAAAGCCCGCCGAAGTACCCGCTAATAAACAAATATCGCCTCGTTGTATATTGCCCTCATCTATAGCTGCCATGAGCGTAAGCGGAATAGAAGCTGCAATACAATTGCCATAGTGCGCCAGCGTAGTTTGTACTTGCCCAGGAGCAAAGTCAAACAAGCGTTGAAAGAGTGCCGCCCCCAGTTTAGATGCCTGATGTGGCACTATAGCATCTATAGTGGCAAGGGTATAACCCGTGTCTTCAAAAAACCAATCCATAAAATCGGGCAAAAGTTTTTTGGTAAGCTTAAGCAATTGTTTGCCCTTCATTTGAAACGAGTGCAGTTCAGGATCATAAGGGTAGTCTTTGAAAAACTTACGATTGCCTCCTCCTTCAATCAAGGTGTGATACACCCCTTCAGAATAAGTGCGTTGCATTCCCTTGATATAGCAAGATGACTGACCCGGAGCGTAACTTACCACTGCTGCGGCTGCCCCATCGCCAAACAAAGTAAGAGTTTCCCAGTTGGCAGGGTTGATGCCCTTAGAGGCAATCTCGCTGCTTACAATGAGGATGTTTTTGTAGGCTTTACCATCTAGTATTTTGGCGGCAAAATCAAGCGCCGTCACAAAACTCAAGCAAGTACTATCAATGTCTATAGCGGGGGTGTGGCAATTATTACCATCCTTCATTTCTGCCTTTATCACACTTGCCTGGTTAGGAATGGGGTAATCGTAAGTCCCCCCACCCGAAATGAGCATGTCTATGTCGTGCAAAGTCATTTCGGCTTTTTGCAAGGCTTCGTCTGCCGCCCGCGCGCCCATCCAGCCATTAGACTCTTGACTTGCCACATGGCGGTTTTGCACCCCCGAATATTTCATTGCCCAGCCAGTGGGCAAGCCGTGTTTTTTTTCTAGAGCCTCCGAGCTCATCGCTTGTGGCAAATACTTGCCCATGGCCACTATTCTGATAGGTTTAGTTTTGATCGTTTTGCTCATTTAATTCATTCTTAATTCTTCTTAGTTTATCACCCTTTTCGTGGTGTTTGTGGTGGGTTTGCACAATGCGTACCCCAGCAATGTGGTATTTATTGAGCAGGTCTAGTATGCCCTGTCGGCCTTGGTAAAAACTTTCTTCTTGGCCTTTTGTGTACAGTTCTAAGCGTTGAAGATCGGTTTGAGCAAGCGTATAATCTTGAATAGTTTCATCGGCAAAAATGATTGCCCGACGCAAAAAATCAGGGTAAATTTTTACAGTATTGCCTGTGGTGTCAATAAAATGTAACACATCATCGGCACGCCCTTCTATTTGGGCAATGGCAAGGGTAGGTTGCCCACAAGGGCAAGCTTTTTCTTCTACTATAATGTCGTTGAGCTCGTAGCGCACCACAGGCTGCGACGAACGCAACAAATCAGTAATTACCGGGTGAAACCGTGTGTGTGACTCATCGAGGTATTTTTTCTCAATAATGAGAAAGTCTTCATGAAAATGCAATACACCCTCACTGCAACTACTGGCTAAAAAACCCTCAGTACATTGATACACCTGATGAATGGTTTGCCGAAAGGCACGCTCTAGTTGAGCCTTGTCTTCGGGGTAGAGCACCTCTGCCACCGAAATTATCTTGGCAGGGGCAATGTGTAAGGTACCCGCCTCTAGCGCTTGGGCAAGCTCTAGCAACATACTGGGCTGTGCCACCAATATATGAGGCTTGAGGGCATTGAGCCTGGCAATGTGTTGCGATACATCGTTATACAAATCAAAAAACTCAAACTGTAGCACCCGCGACTTTACCGAGTCGTACAAGTTGCTGTTGGCACGCAAAAAAAAGGCGACCTTGCGTTTTTTGAGTGATACTCCAATGACCCTATCGAGCACAGCAGCTACCCAAAAAGCCCGCTCTGCCTGGGTAGCCAAAAAAATACCCCGGTTGCCACTTGTGCCTGACGACAGCCCCACGGTAACTTTGCCCAACATAGGCGAAAAGTCGCGCGATTGTTCGGCTTTGAGTGCTACATTATACGCCTCTTGCACCTCTATTCTATGGGTATTGATGGCATTGAAGTTTGCCATAAACCGGGTTTTGTTCATCAAAGGGTAAGCTGCCAGTGGTTGTTTGTTTTGGGCGCTTTCGCGATAAAAACCTGAGTGGCACAACACCTTTTTTTGCAATCGTTTCCACAGTTTTTGCTGTAGCTTTTCTTTGGCTTCCTGGGTGCGGGGCTTGCGCCAACGGAGTTGCACCAGGCGCCATAAAATCTGGAGTTTAAAGAACATTCATAGCTAACTTATCTTGCACCAAAGCATCGGTAGTGGCTGCGCAGTGCGTGGGCACCAACAAAGTCTGGGGGTTTGCCACATGGTAATCGTGCATTTTTTGCAAGGTGTGTTTAAACTCGAACCACGAATGAAAAAACAACACGACTATAGGGTTGGGAGGAATGACCTCCTCGTAAGAACGTTTGACCCAGCAAGCATCTGCCACCAAAAAGTAAGGTCTTTGCGTGGTTTCCAACATGACCCCAATTTGCCCGGCAGCGTGTCCCGGTAGCTCATAAATATGCAGACTATCGTCGCCAAATAAATCATACTTATGCCCAAAAACAGGGTCAGTAATTTTCTTACAAGCTTCATCAATCAATACCGTGCGTTGCTTCAGATCTTTGGGCAGCAAATCTTTGAGCACCCCTTTGCTAAAAGCCGTCCAAGCCGATAAACTCAAGGTATAGTCGAGTGCTTGGCGTGAAGTGTAAAAAGTAGCATTCGGAAAATCTTTCAGCCCACCCACATGGTCAGCGTGAAAGTGCGTAATAATGATGTGTTGGATATCTTCAGGGGCAATACCTGCTCGCTGAAGCTGAGCTTTTACCTCGTCTTGTTCTTTGATCACCACTGGACTTAGCAAGGCATATATCTTGTTAGGAAACCAGCCCGTGGCTTGGTGAAACCTGCGGGTATAGCCTGTATCATACAAAATCCAACCCTTGTCGGGGTGTTCTATCAACCCCCATAGGGCATTGAATTGTACATTTTCGCTTTTACCGCCCTGTATTACTTCGCTTTCTTTTGCCACGCAATACCCGGCATAGTTGAGGTATAGTTTTACTTTTTTCATCTTTAGTTGGTCGTTAGTAGCTTCTAAAGCTTTTAGCCTTTTTTTAACTATTTGTATTGAGCCTTTAGCTTTTAGCCTTTTCTTGAGCTTTGCTTGGCTTTTAGCCTTTAGCTTTTGTTTGGCTGTTTGTAGGGAGCTTTTAGCCTTTTCTTGAGCTTTGATTGGCTTTTTTTAACTGTTTGTATTGAGCCTTTAGCTTTTGTTTGGCTGTTTGTAGGGAGCTTTTAGCCTTTTTTTAACTGTTTGTATTGAGCCCTTGGCTTTTAGCCTTTTTTGATCTTGGTGTAGCTTTAGCCTTTAGCTTTTGTTTGAGCTACGAAGGACTTTTAGCTTCGCTTCGCGCTCATTCGTACTTGAAAGACTCGTAATTCGTAATTGTTTAACTGTTTGTATTGAGCTTTTAGCCTTTTCTTGAGCTACGATGAGCCTTTAGCTTTAAATTATCATATTTGCGAATTAGTTAGGAATCAGTAATCCGTAGTTTTAACTACGCTTTGCGCTCATTCGTAATTAGCTTTGCAGAGCTCCCTACGGTCGGTTCGTAATTAAACCATTCGTAATTGTTAAACTCGTAATTGACCCATTCGTAATTAAACAAACCACTTTACAAACTCCTTAATTGCCTCGTCGGTGCTTACTTTGGGGCTATAGCCTAATAGTTTTTGTGCCTTCGAAATATTCATAGTCATAGACTTGGCAAGCACGCCCACTCCATACTTAGTCAACACAGGTTCCTTGCCTCCTGTCAGTTTTGCCGAAAACTCCATTGCTCCCGCTGCTGCCCATACTACCCAATAAGGTACTTGGGCAGTGGGCACCTCTTTGCCCATTAACTGTAGTACCAAGGCTATTTTGTCCCAAAGTTTTATGGGTTCGCCATTCGTAATGTTATAAGTTTCGTTGAGCCCCTGTTGGGTAGTCAATGCTAGTACGATGGCATCTGCAACATTTGCCACCGAAGTCAAATCTACTATATTTTTGCCATTTCCTATTACTTTCAGCCTGCCTTCTTGGTGTGCCCTGATAATGCGTGGCATAATCACTGTATCGCCTCTGCCTACCAAGGCACGGGGGCGCAGGTTTACATAAGCAATGCCTGATTGCTCTAGCTCAACCTCAGCAAGCCGCTTGGTTTGGCTGTAGGCATTCACCATTTGGCGAGGCAATGGATCACTTTCTTTAATATCGAATCGATCGTTGCCCGTGAAATACATCGAGGGAGTAGAGATAAACACAAAGCGTTTGATGTGGTGCTCTAGAGCTGCCTTTAGCAAGTGTTTTTGGGTGGTGAGATTGGCTGCCTCAAAGTCAGCGTAACTACCCCAAGGCGACGATAACGCAGCAGCGTGCACGATGTACTCAGTTTGTGCTACTAGGCTTTGTACAAACTCCAGATTGGTCAAGTCGCCCAATACATAGCGTACCTTGGGGTGCTCTACAGTATGGCTGGGTTTGAGGGTGCGCCCTGTGGCTATCACCTGGTTTACTTCGGGCAATTGAGCAAGAACTTCGAGCGTGCGAAAACCCAAAAAACCGGTGGCACCAGTAAGTAGTATTTTCATGTTTTTAGTCAGTAGTTTTTTAGTTGAGAGTTGGTAGTCTTTTTCACTCGGCAAAGCTATTAGTCAATAGTTCAAGGTTTTTAGCCATTGTTTCACGTTCAGCGTGGCCATAGTAGACTAAAATACCCCTACACAAAAAGTGTAAATATACGCCTCATCTTTTTCATTGAGTCTTTTTTCTAGCCAAGCGTTACGTTTGAGCGTAGGGCAATGTGTTTCAGGATTTCTTTTTACCAAAAATTGCCGCTCGCAAAAACGGGCTTGAGGAGCGGCCACTCTTGCCACTCTTTGCCAGATGTGTTGGTATGCTTCGGGTGGGGCGTATGACGAAAAATCGGAGAGTGAAAAGGCGTTGAATTGGTAAGGAGTTTCAGCTAGATAGTTGATCAATGAAGCCGTAACGATTTCTATTTTATGGATATTTTTTTTGATTAGGTCAAAGTTTTCGGGGCGTAAATGGTGGGGCAAAACGCAGGGTGGCGAATACTTGCCCCGTAACATCAAGTGGGCGTAATGGTTAGTTTTTAGGTCAAAGTTGTTGCCCATGTGGTCGAGGCGGGCTTTCATATAGTCATACACGTT
The DNA here is from genome assembly GCF_947493425.1 of uncultured Microscilla sp. Taxonomy (GTDB): domain Bacteria; phylum Bacteroidota; class Bacteroidia; order Cytophagales; family Microscillaceae; genus Microscilla. Next base: position 15,195 of record NZ_CANLRP010000017.1, read on the forward strand.
AAAACCTGTTGGAATGAGCCTTGCTCCGGGTTCACGCACCACATATTTCCATAAAAATTGGTTAGAAATAATTTTCAAGTAAAGCCGCCATACCCAATTATCCCATTTTTTTGCCCAAATACTTCGTTGTACCTCCAGTGAGGGGGCAGCCATCAATTGCTCAATTAGTTTTTTGCGGGGACTTGCCAGCCGTAGCATATTTTTGAGCAACCTTTCCCAGGTACCACAATAGAGCACCCCGTTTTTAATATGTTTGGGCTGTTTGCCCCAAAATGCCTGGGCTTGCGCCGATAAAAAAGGGGTGAGTTGCTGGTAGGTAGCCACTCTTTTGCCGCAAGGCTGTAAACCTATAAATCGGGCAAAAGCCTTATAACTCAAGGCACGATAAGCAGCAATCTTGAGTTCCAGGAGGTAGTTTTGGGCAGGGTTAAAGTCAATACTTACTATTTTTTTTGGGGTATCTACCAGCAAGTCGAGCGACCTTGCCCCACTGCCACTAATACAAAGTACGGTATCATTGGACGTCAGCTGCAGGGCTTGCTGCTCCGATTCGCTATCTTCGTTGCTTGCCGAATAGTTTATTTTGGTAAAAAAACGATTTGCCATTATAAGAATAATTTAAATTCGGTTTCAGAAGGTGTGATAGTTTGGCGGCGTTGGGCGGCTCGCCTGATCAAGCGCATTTTGTGGTGCATGATATCACTATCTATAGATTTATCCTTTTGTTGGGCAAATATTTTTTGGTTGGCAAACTGTTGTTGGGTAATGTCAAAGTCTTGTGCCAGCACTTTGCGGGCAAGCCAGGGCAAAGCTCGCTTGACCAAGAAGTTGAGCTTGCCAAAACGAAATGAAAGCTTTACTAAAGCCTCTGTTTTGCCTTCGCTAGTGGGGTTGCAGGCAATCACTGCTGTAAACCGAGGTACATCGTTGATTATATAATCTACCTTTACGAGGTTGGGCAGCAAAAAGGCGTCGCTGTGCTTGACGCGCAGATTTTTACCCAAAATAAACTGCAGTGCCACGCCTATTTTTTCGGTGGTTTCGGCATAGCTTGCCAATAATTGATTAGGGGCAACTTTGAGGTGTATATGGTGTTGGGTAGGCGCACCGTGCCCCCTAATAATGCCCCGATGGATAAAAGGGGTATGGGTAGCGTCCATAAAGTTTTCAATGAGCAATTCTTCGCTGGTAGCAAATTGTTTTTTGAGCTGTATGTGTTGCCAGCCTTTGGCTGGGGCTGTCAGCGATAGGGGTAAGGTGGCAGGCGGAGTATCTTTGCCCAAATAGAGCCAGAGCCAGCCGTGGGCTTCTTGTATGGGCAAAGTATGTAGTGAAGCGTTGAGTTTGTTCAAATCTATATTGGGCGAGCTGGGAATGTGACACACTTGTCCGTTTTGGTGATATTGCCAACCATGATAAGGGCAAGTAATGGTGTTTTGTTTGAAACAAGTGACTGCCAAGGGAGCGCGTTTGTGGGCGCAAACATCTACCACCGCAAATACTTGGGCTTCAGCATCACGCCATAGCAACAAGGGGATGCCATATAGTTGTAGTTTGAGCGATTGACTTTTTTTAAGGTCTTGGGCAAAAGCTACTGCGTGCCAATGGTCGACTAAGCCTTGAGCGGTGTTTTCAAACATATTTCTTTAGAATTGCTCTATTGTTTAAATGGTTTGCGAAGCGATGTTTCTTGTTATTTAAGCCAATTCAACCTAAAAAGCAATTGTCATCACCAAAAGTAAGAGTCTAGCATGTAGGAATTCATCCTACTATACATTTTGGCTCAAGCTGGCAGTGAAGACACTGCCAGCAGCGCGTGCGCCTCGAGTTGTGTCTCCACAACCGAAAAATGTATAGTAGGATGGTAGGAATTCCTTGTGGTTGCCCAATAGTCCACGGCGTTCAGTCGATGGTCGACAGTCGTTACGTGGGTACAAACCTCTAATAATATTGAAAGTTGCAAAATTTCCAATATTAATAGGCACAAGTTATGTTACGCTAAACTTACCTCAGCTAAGATGAGCCAATTCAATCCAAAAAACAACATCCTTGCCTTGGTCTTAAGGCATTAGCCAGATCAATGTTTGTTACCCCTAAGGCTTTTATATAAGTTGTTTTTTAGGTGTTGGTTGAGCATTGCTCAGGTCGCCCTGCGGTAAGACCAAAAACAACTTTCCCTGTATTGGTCTTAAGGCTTTAGCCAGACCAATACTTGCACCCAAAATCCTGTATACAAGTTGTTTTTACGTTTTAGTTGAGCATTGCTCAGGTCACCCTGCGGTAAGACCTTCGCGGGGGGAAGACCAATACTTGCACCCAAAATCTTGTACACAAGTTGTTTTTCAGGTTTTTGAGTTGAGCATTGCTCAGTGCTCTGCGGTAAGACCTTCGCGTGAGGGATATTTTTTTGTTGAATTTGCTAAGCTGGGCACACACAAGAACACGTGTGCCAGCGAAAGCTTGTAACTGTCTATTCTTTCCTCCGCGCTGCCTTTTCCCATGCCACACTTTGTTGCCCTTTGATAAAGCGGGCGAAGCCTAAAAATACCGATAGGTTCATCACCACAAAATAATAAGGCACAAACAAGGCTTTAAGTTTAATCTTTTTGGTTTGTAGCCACCAACCTAACAGTGCCGTAAGATAAAACAATACCTGCAGCCCTAGCATTACCTGATAAAAAGGCAAGGGGAGCACAGCCAGCCAAATATTGAGGGCAAATACCACCACCAGCGACAAGGGCGTGAGCGTCCAGCGGAGCACCCGATGCGATACGTATTGGAAGCTGAGCCAACCGTATTTGAAAATATTGAGCAAGGGCAGCAACCATAAAATAGATTGAATGCCTCCTGCACAAATTCTTATTTTGCGTTTAAACTCTTCCTTCACCGAACTTGATGGAGTTTCCCAGGCCTGTGCCTGAGGTTCGTATTTTACTCGGTAGCCCTTTTGGGCAATGCGCATCGAGAGCATAAAATCATCCAGGAGGGCGTTGGCAGGTACCTGTTCGTAGAGCTTGGTACGTACCGAAAAAAGTTCGCCAGCAGCACCCACTACTGAATAAAAAGCCGAATCCATTTTTTTGAGCCACGATTCATATTTCCAGTAAATGCCCTCTCCGGCACCATTGGCAGCGTCTTTTTCCAATACCTTGATGCGTTTCTCCCCTGCTACTGCGCCCACTTTGGGGTTTTGGTAGTGTTTTACAATCTCTTGTAGGGCTTCGGGGTTGAGATCAGTGTTGGCATCCGAAAAAATAGCAATGTCGGCTTCTACAAACCCCATGGCGCGGTGCATAGCATGAATCTTTCCCCGACGGGCATCTTTGTGTAGCACCCTAATGCCCTGAGCTTCATATTCACGCAGTATATTGGGCGTTTGGTCGCTTGATCCATCCGTTACAAAAATAATGTCGAGTTTGTCGGCAGGGTAATTCAGCTTTAATGAGTTAGCCACCTTGTCGCGGATGTAGTCTTCTTCGTTGTAAGCGGCAATGACAAAAGCCACCGTCGGAAAATCAGTCAATGGGGGCAAAGGTGCCTCAGGCTTGAGCGCATTTTTGAGTTTTACCAAAACGCCTATCACCACCCCATAGCCTACATAAGTATACACTACCAGGGCAATGCCCAGCCAAAATAATATGATCAGAATGTTTTGCATTGGATAAAGAAGGTTGAATTAATTGCTAGTTTCTTTGAGTACAATCTCGCGGTAACTATCCAGTGAGATTTGAGCATGCGCCTCCCAGGTAAAGTTTTTCACGTTTTCCAGCCCTTTTTTGATCAGTGATTGTTCCAGGGCTTCATCACCTGTGAGTTGTTTTATAGCCTGGGCTATTTCGTGGGGTTGGTGTGGGTCTACCAATAGCCCACAACCGTTGGCTACTTCTGGCATAGCCGAAGTGTTAGACGTGATCACAGGAGTGCCACAAGCCATAGCTTCCAGAATAGGTAAGCCAAAACTTTCGCGTAGTGATGGGTACAAAAACACCTTTGCTTGATTGTACCATAAGGTGATATTGGCATTGGGAATGTATCCAGTCAGCAAAATATGTTGGGTAAGCTGAGGCAAATTCAATGAACTGAGCCAATCGGCCAGTTGCTCTTCGCTGGTTTCGGCGATGACCAAAGGCAGGGGAGAGGCTACACTTTGGGCGTATTGAGCATAGCCACGCAAAGCGTTGCCCATATTCTTTTTGGGGGCTTGGTTGCCCAAATAAAAAACAAAACTTTTGGGCTGTAAACCCTTCATCAACTCTTGATGTTGGTCTAGTTTTTTAAACTTGGCAGCTACTCCATTATGCGCCACCACTACTTTGTCTTCAATGCGGGGGAGTTTGTTCGTAATCTGGGTTTTTTCGTAGTTCGACACAGTGAGTATTTTTTCGGCTTTACGCACTGCTCTGGGTACATTCCAACGACGGTATATATGCCCCAGTTTTTGGTAAAGGGTGCCTTGAGCACGTCTTTTTTCCAGAAAAATAACATCATGCAGCGTAATTACTGTGGGTACTGGACACCTCAGCGAAGCAGTATTACTGGTAAAGTGCATCAATTCAACGCCTGATTTTTTGATGGCTTTGGGCAGTGAAAGTTGTTCCCAGTCGAGGTAAGTTTTGGCGGTTACTTCTATCACTGTAAAATTGTCCTGGCTTTGGAGGCAAGGGTCAGCATCGGGTTTTACAAAAATAAAATATTCGTTGTATTGATCTATTTTTTGCAAGTGACGGATGAGTTCCAGTGCTACTATGTCCATGCCGTGCTTGTGTGGACGAAAAACCCTTTGGGCTTCTATGCCTATTTTCATGGGGCGTGCCTGTGGGTTAGGGTTAGTAGGCGAGTTCGTATCTTTTTTTAATGTATCCATTCTTTATTTAGCTTACTTCTTTTGCGAATGTTGGTGAGGAGTTGGTAAAAACGATTTGAAACCTTTACGAAAGTTGAACAATGCCTTAAGCATAGAGAAAAAGGTCAAAGGCAACTTGCGGAAAGCATACAGTGTCTTATAGGTTCTAAACTTGCGAGGCAAGGCGAGGGTCAAGAACAAAATAAGCGAGGCAAAAAGCCCTGCGGTGTAAATAAAGTAGGGCAAACCAAGCAAAGGGCTTAGGCAAGTAAGCAAGCCCAACCCACCCAATAAGAGCAAACGAGGGGGCAACCAAAACTGAAGCACTTTGTCAAAGTAAGCAAAGTTACCTTTAAATAATTGCGCCAATCCGCTTGGCGCTCCTTTTACTCCATACTTTATTTGTGCCGAGATCCAACGGGTACGTTGCCTGCCAAATACCTTGGCATCTGATACCTTTTCGTCGTATACCATAGCATCGTTGAGGTAATATATTTTGTTATGAGGCAAAGTCTTGTCCTTGATCAGGCTCAGTTCCAGTTCCTTGTCAAACCCGCCAATGGCATCAATTGCCTGCATGTGTTCGCGGTAAATGCGAAAGTCCATCACCATTCCAGAACCAATCAGCGCAGCAGGCAAGCCCAATACCTGGTGCCCGGTGCGAAACATAGAGTTGTTGAGCTCTTCGCTGATGGCGTCTAGCTGTGCCATGTCATTTTCTTGGTTTTTGGCGGTGCGGTGTGCCTGAATAATACGGTGCCCTCCTTGTACATAGGCAAGGTTTGATTTAAGCAAAAAGTTGGTTTCTATGTGATTGTCAGCATCTAATATAACGGCTATGTCGTGTTCTTTCAAGTGCTGAAAAGCAAAGTTGAGTGACTTGGCTTTGGTACTTTTTTCAAATTTAACTTCTATTACCTGTACTGGCAATTGGTGAAGCGCCTCTAGAGTTTCGGGTTGTAGCTGATCGGCAAGCACTGCAATGGTGTACAGTTCTTTAGGGTAATTTTGTTTGAGTACGTTTTGTACCGTGTCTACAATTACCCCATCCTCTTTGTAGGCAGGCAGTAATATTACAAAGCTTGATTTTTTTACTGCTTCAAGCTCTTCGGTAGTGTACTTGGTTGTTTTGAAAAACAAACTGGCCACACAAAATAAGCCATAATAACTCACCGAAAGGGTGAGGTAGCCAAGTATGAAGGAAATAAAAATAGTTAGAATCCACATTTTTTATACTAATTATTCGGTGATTAAGAATTACTTCAATGTTCGTAGTATCATTGCATTTGGTTAGCCACTTTGTTTGAGCGTTGGGCTAAAACAAACGGTAATTTTTTAGTCAGTAGCCTGTCTAAGACATTTTTTATTTTTTCTGAAAATATTGGTGAGACGTTGGTAAAAACGACTCGAAAATTTTGCGAAAGCCTGGCAACGCCCTGCACATCAGCCAAAAGGTAATTGGCAACTTCTTGAAAGCATACAGTGTTTTGTAAGTCCTGAGTTGACGTGGTAAAGCCACCCCCAAAAACAGTGCTAAAGCTGTAAACAGACCCGCAGTATACACAAAATATTCAAGCCCTATCCATGGTGTAAAGCAAAGTAAAACCCCCAGGCTACCCAATAATATTAAGCGAGGAGGCAACCAAAACTGAAGTACCTTGTCAAAATAAGCAAAGTTTCCTTTAAAGAGTTGTACCCACCCATCGGCAGCATTTTTTAATGCATATTTTATTTGTGCCAAAATCCAACGCGTACGTTGTTTTTTGAATACCTCATTGTCCGACATTTTGGCATCATACACCAAAGCATCATCTAAATAATGTATCTTGTTGTGTGGCAATGATTGATCTTTGATCAAGCGCAATTCAAGTTCTTTGTCAAACCCATCAATAGTATCAATCGCGCGCATGTGTTCGCGGTATAGGTTAAACTCCATTACCATTCCTGAGCCAATGAGCGCAGCAGGCAAGCCCAGTACCTGGTGTCCGGTACGAAACATGGCGTTGTTGAGTTCTTCACTGATGCCATCTAATTGTGCCAAATGGTTCTCTTTGTTTTTTGCAGTACGATGCGCCTGAATAACCAAGTGCCCTTCTTGTACATAAGCATAATTAGCCTTGAGCAAAAAATCTTCTTCTATGTGGTTATCACAATCTAATACTACAGCCAAATCGTATTCATCGAGGTGGTCAAAAGCCAGGTTAAGTGACTTGGCTTTGGTACTTTTTTCAAAGCGTACTTCTATCAGTTGAATGGGTAACTGCCTCAGCGCTTCGAGGGTTAGGGGTTGCAAATGATCCGCAATTACTGCAATGGTATACAGTTCTTTAGGGTAATGTTGTTGAAGCGCTTTTTTTACCGACTCCACAATCACATCATCTTCTTTGTAAACAGGTAGTAAAATTACAAAACTTGATTTTTTTACCTTGTCCATTGCCCCCAAAGCGCGTTGGGTAGACTTGAAAAACAAGCTGGCAATACAAAACAAGCCATAGTAGCCTACTGAAACGGTAAAGTAGCCGAGTATTACATACATGATGGTTGTTAGAATAATCATCACTTTATTAAAAAGATAAATCGCCTTCAGTTTAAAGAGCGCTGATGCTCTAATAAGCTTATAAGCGAAGCAGGAAAAATAAACTGCAGCAAAGTTAATCATTAGTTTCTGCTTGTTTGCTTAAATGTGGAGTTAAAAACATAATTGCCATGCCCACATTGAGCAAACTACCCGTAGGAATCTGCCCCAGAACTCCGTTGCCATAACTTGCCAGATAAATTCCCCACATACCACCCCATATCGCCATCATTTTTTGCCGCAGTTCTGAGTCTTCCATATACCAAATATAGTAACCCGAATGCCCTGCTATATAAAATAAAATGATGAGGTGTAGCCAAAGCCCTATAATGCCTTCTTCTGCCCATATTTTTACATACCAACTATCGGTAGGGGTTTCTGCCAAAAAGCTCCCTGGACTGAAACGCAACCCCCAGTTGCCTGCCGAACCCACTCCACCTCCAAAAGGACGTGAAGCCAAATAGCTAGACAGCTTTCGTTGATTGGCAAGCCTTACCTGTAGCGAGGGGTCATTGGGGTCGAGCGCGGTACGCATCCGGTTAATGGCATAAATGCCTTGCCCGATAGAGGTAAATTTAAGTACCGAAAAAGCCCCAATGCCTACAATAATGCCTAGCACTACTATCTTAAAGTTTTTGCTCATGACAAAATACATAAAGAAGCCAATGCCAGGTACGCCAAGAGCACCCCTTGTACCCGAAATCATCATTCCGTATAAACATAATACCGCAGTAATGGCATAAAATGCCTTTCGGGGCAGACTGATTCCTTTTCTTAGAGTCATTACCCCAGCAGCCACCAGTGCATGCCCCTGCGATACTCCAAATTGCCCGGCATCGCTGTAGAATGAAAATACCCGCAATTTGCCAAACAACACATGTTGAGTGCCCGCACCTGCATCTAGCCAGGCTTGTTCAAATCGGTCTACCCCAAAATGTTGTTGTTTGATTCCGTTGAGCGCCCCACAAATAGATAAGCCAAACCAAAGAATAAAGAAAATGTCTACTTCGCGTGGAGACCGCACAAGTAGCATTACCAGTGGAGCACTTAGCAAGGGATAAAGTGCCACTCCACGCATGGCATAGAACCACGCTACCCGACTGCGGGCTTCCGGGTTAAACAATTGTAACATGTTGTACCCCATCCAGATGGCGAAAGCAATGACCAACCCATTTTTGAGTATCTGAAAGTCATACTCTTCGGTTTTGTGCACTGCTATAGCTACCCAGGTAATAATAAGGATACCATCGACTGATAAGCCTAAAGGGAGCCCCGATACATACCGCAAAATGCCGCTTACGCCAAACCCTGCCACCACATAAGAATAAACACCAATAATGGGGTAAGTAAACAATAAGTAAAGGTAAAAAAACACAAATGGTAAACCGATCAAGCCCAACCCGGCAAGCATGCCACCTTTAGCTACCACAAACGCTACCGGCAAAGTGGCGATCAATGCCAGCATCAACCTGAGGTTTTGGGAGTAGCGGGTTTTAAACGGAGAAGAGTCGGTTGGTTTCATCAATTTATTCAAAGCTCAGCCATTGGGCAGTATACACTGCCTACAAATCATTTATGTACGAAAGGAAGAAAAACGCTTCAACAAAATACTATTCCAGCAGACAGCCTTCAGGTATATTTTAAAATTTTTGAAGTTGCCTTTGAGCAAATATTTGCCCAAACGTACCGGAGTTACCAACATCACCAAGTAAGTAAGCGCCAGGAACAACTGAAACCCTCTTAAGTTTCTACGGGCAAAGAATATACGGTTACGGGTTTTATAATACAACTGCAAGGGACTATTCTTACCCACACTCATAGATTCTTTATGCAATACTAGTGATTGAGGCACAAAATGAATCACAAAACCTGCTTTTTTGATTTGCTCGCACCAATCCAGCTCTTCATAATACAAAAAAAATGAGTCTTCCATAAGCCCGGCTTTGGCAATGGCTTCTTGCGACACCATCATGGCGGCTCCGTGGGCAAGGTGGGTTTGTCCGCCTGTCTGGTCGTACTGCCCTTTATCTTCTTCGCCATAGCCAATGGCATAACTTGCCACTCGCATAGGGTCTATAGCAGTAGAGCCAGCGTATTGGATATGTACCTGGGTTTCGTAAAACCTGATTTTAGGACTGCAAACACCAATTTTAGCATCTTGTTCCATACAAGCCACCAGAGGTTCCAAAAAGTCAGGGGCTACTTCAGTGTCGTTGTTGAGCAATAGCACATATTTACCTTTAGCCTGTCTGATAGCCACATTGTTTCCTCCGGCAAAGCCTAAGTTTTCTTGGTTTTTAATAAATGTCACCTCCGGATAGCGGCTTGTAATGAGTTGCTCTGGCTGATCTTTAGAAGCGTTGTCTACCACCAGTATTTCTATATTGGGGTAGCTTATTGCCCGCAACGAATCGAGCAAATCGCAGGTGACTTCGGCTTGGTTGTAGTTAAGTGTTACAATACTTATCAAAGGGTGTTTTTCCTGATCCATAAGTTATTCAATGCACTGCACGAGTGAAGTAGTTTGATGGTGATAAATTTAATTTTTTGTGGTAGGCGTCGCTTGCCTCACCGAAGATTTGTTATAGACCCACTGGTATACATTGTCGTATGTTATCGAAGCCCCCACGGTCAGCAACAAGTAAACAAGCAAACCTGCAATACTGAAAAACACTTGGGGAGTGGGTGGTTGTATGTATAAAAATAATTGAAGTACCGCAATATGTATAAGGTAAAGCGGATAAGAATATTTGCCAATAAATAGCATGGCTTGTTCAATCAAAGGGGCAAATGCCTGGCATACTTGGTAGAGTAATATGGTGATAGACAGGTAGCCGATCATTGCCGGAATGTCGTTGATAATGATACCCAGGTCTCCTAGAGAAAAGGTAAGTAAAGCCATTGCTCCAAAACCTGCCACAAACCCAATGACCCACTTGCCTGCAGGCAAGTGCCAAAATTCAAATTGATTGGTTTGAAAACGGCGGGCAAGCACCATGCCCAAGGCAAACTCCCATAAATACATTGGAAAAAACCTGCTCCATAGTTTATGCTCAGGGCGAGCACTGAGGTACAAAATGCCAAAATAAGCCAAAGAGATACCCAGACAGATGACCAAAAAACGGGTATTACCTAGTTTATTGAGGGCAATGCGCAACAAAGGAAACAATAGGTAGAGCTGTAAAATGGTACTAATGAACCAAAACTGAATACCAAATACATAAAAAATCTCTAAGTCAATTAATTGTACAAAGAACAGTGTGCCCAGGTAGGCATACCAGTCCATTTTGGGGTGCACAGTTACAAAAAAGTTGACGATAAAAAGTAAGGTGACAAAGAAATAATAAGGGAGTAGTATTTTGGTTGCGCGTCGTCGTAAAAAGTGTTGCCAACCCCGGTATTGACCCAAAGCGAGCCCAAAACCTGAAAGCAATATAAATACATGGATGCCTGTGCCCCCTAAGGGTACTGCCTTGGCCAACCAACCGGGAAGGGGTACTCGTTGGAAGTAGTGCATCATGACAATGGTAAGAATTGAAAACCCCTTGGCAAAATCTATAAATGTGATCTTTTTATTAGGCATAACAAACTAATTCAACGGAGCGAGAATAATTGTTTGGCGTTTAACTGCCTTACATCGTGAATGGGCAGTGTTTTGTATATTTTATACCAACCAAAACCCATACCTATTGCAATGTTTACAAGGGTAACGCCCGCTACCATTACCAACGACCCTCCCGCACTAAGTACCAGATAATCGCCTATAATGTTAATGACTACCATAATGCCTATTTTAAGCGTATTGATTTGGGGACGATTGAGGCTGTCAAGAGCAATGCCAATGAAGCGATCGATGGGTAAAAAAATTACATAAATCAATAGTATTTGAAAAATGGGTGCAGAGGCAGCATACTTGGCTTTGCCTATCAACACCATAAAAAACTCAGCCCAGATCATACCTATCAGGCAAAAAGGAGTGGCAAGCGTAATAAATACCAGTACTTGTTTTTGGATAAACTGAGTGGCAATGACGTATTTTTTCTCTTCAGTCCACTTGGCAATCCTTGGGAATGCCGTGGTAGCAAAACTTCGGAGGGGTACTTCGGCTAGTTCTATAATTTTGAGCGGAAACTGGTACAAAGCTACAGCAGCCGGACCTATAAAAATACCAATGAGAAATATGTCGGTGCTTTTGAGCAGGTTGGTGCCTAGCATCGAGAACAAACTGTATTGCCCAAAATACACCAGTTTTTTTACATATCGTTTGCTTACATGCCCAATGTAACGAATGCCGTCCCAACCACTTATCAGCGTGAATATGCCTGCAATGGCCCGCACTGCAGTATGGGCAATCAAAATAGTGGTAAGGTCTAAAGAGCGGTTATAGTTGAAAAGTATAAACAAACCAAAACCACCCGTAATGCAAAGTTGAATAATGACCATGCGTACATAGCGTTGTTTCGAATGGCTAATCCACAAACCCATATTTGATGGAAGCGTGACCCAAATTACAATCGGATACCATTGAAAAAACAAGGTGAAGTTTTTGCTGGCAATAGGTTCGGCAAAAGCCCAGCCTGATAAAGCAATAAGCCCCGAAAACAAGGCTGTAGAAATGAGCCCAATCCACCACGATGAACCTGTGATTACTTTTTGAACCAACTTCTTGGAGTTTGATGCAAAATACTTAACCAATGCCTGGTAGATAAACCCTGCCCTGACCATTTCCATAAAGGTAAAAGCGGCTACATACAACAACCACACACCAAACTCATCAACCGGGAGCATGTGGGCAAGAAACATAAAGCTTAAGAAACCAATGCCTGCATTGAACAAGTTGCCTCCCAATACCCATAAGTTATCTTTGATGTGTGAAAGTTTTGCCATATTTAGTAGGTCTTCTGAAATTCGGTTTTTTTGCGTGCAATGATTTGATTGATTACCTCTGAAAGCTCTTCGGCGCGATTGTCCCATGAATTAGAAGCAGCAAAAGCAAGACGTTCTTTGGTAGCCTGGGTGTATGCTTCTGGTTGTTTGATGTGTGCTGCCAATTGTTTGATGGCAACCAAAAACTCATCGGGCTGACTGGTAATAGAAGCTATTTCTCTAAAATCATCTACTTGTCCAAAATTGGTCATTACCACTGGCAAACCTGCAGCCAGATACTCATTGATTTTAAGCGGATAAATGCTTTGGGTAAAGCCATTGCTTACAAAAGGAATGAGCCCAATATCAAATTTTGCCACATAACCCGCCAGCTTGTCGGGCGATTGTGCCCCAAAAAATGTGACGTTGCTGTAGTTTTTCAAACGATCTTTGCCTTGTGGGTAAATCTCCCGCCCTACAAAGTGAAATTGAGCATCAGGCAACTGTTCTATACAGTGAGCCAATAACTCATAGTCGAGTCTATCGTCTATAGTGCCCAAGTACCCCACTGTCAAGGGCTTATCAGTAGCATCAGCCGCTTGTTTTTGTGCATAAGCTTGCTGAAATAGCTCCAGGTTTACTCCATTTTTCACCAAGAAACACTGATCATTGTAAACTTTCTTGTTTTGCTGTAATTGTGCCGAAGTAGTAATGATGGCATCAGCTTTGGCGGCAAAGTCGGCTTCTACGCCTGTGCCGTGCTTCTTACACCATTTGGCGTGGCTTATTTCGTCATAGCAATAGTACAACAACAGTTTTTCATTGAGCTTGCCCACTAAAGGCAAACCATAAGTAGGGTTAAAAGCATTAACGACAATAGGGCTGTGCATATCGCGCGAACCCACTGCTCTTTGAATAGCTTTTCTGAGGATACGTGCGTTACGCTTAACAAAAAAGTGATGAATTTTGCCAGAAGGCAACCAGTTTACGGGGTAGATAGGGGGAGCAGTTAAAACGTTTATTTCAGTGTTATCTTCGAGCTTTATGGTACGCAATCGTTTGTTGATACCCAAAATCCGTTTGACAGGAATACCGTTACCACGCAACATGCCCGTGATAATGTCTTTATACGTAAACTGATACTCAACATAGATTACCCGGTTATGACGTGCCAGTACCGACATAATTTGTACACTGGCTTTCATGTAATCACCTTCCCAGGGAGACATTGCCAAACAAACGATATTTTTTCCTCGAATCATCTTGCTGTATGTTTTATGGATTGCGTATGAGTTGTATTCTTGGGTTAATTTATTTTCTTTTTAGATTTAAATTCAAGGCGAAAAGCTCGTTTTACCCACGCACGCAACGAATAAGGCGACTGCCCATAATCCCCTACTAATTCTTCAATGTAATGTGGCTTTACTCCATTCAATATCATTAAGTGTTTGACATCGTCTTGCGACAAGTAAGTGTCAGACAAGTATTTATCAGATTTTTTCCAAGATCGATTAGCCCTTACAATCAACACGTTTAAGTTTGCCTGTTTCAGCATTTTTAGCGGTAGCATTCCTTTTACAAATCCAGGAAGCTCTAGTAGTATATAGTCAAACTCTACCTCTTCGAGCGATATATCTACCAACTCTTCAAGCGTTTGTTTTTCGGGCAAATCGGGGTTTACCGTATATTCATAATCGCTTTTATACTGTTGGTTGTTGCTGCTGTTGGCAGGGTTTATCTGTAGTACTTTCTTGCCCGAAGAACGCAAGTTATCTACGATCTCTCCTGACAAATAAGATTTGCCTTCCCTGGTTTGCGTGCTCGTGATTGTAATAATTGGCTGGGGAACATCTTTCAACTCAATCAGTATTTTATTGGTGATTTGGTTGATCAAAGCCTTCCTGATTATTTTCTGATTTTCTTTGACTTTCTTCTTTTTGGTCACGGGTATGGCACCCGCAAATGGTAAACCTACTGCTTTCATTGCCCTTGCCGGGCTCTTTAGGGTAGTATCCAGTAGCTCGGTGGCTATTACAAATGCCAAAGACCCAATGGCACCCACCATAAACCCTAAAATAATGAGTAATACTTTTTTATTGGGTTTTTTTGACACACTTGGCTTATCTACTACCTCCAGGTTCGACGACAGCTCAATATTTTGTTGGCGGATCAAAGCTTGGTTTAGTCCGTGCAAAATTTCAATATATGCGCGCTCTTCTACGCCCACTTCCCGCTCCAGTTTTTTGAGGCGAGAGCCTAGTGGGGCAAAGCGATCATACTCTTTGTCTATATCTTTGATACGATCCTCAAAAATCTTTACCCTTGCTTTGGCTTGTTCTACCAAAATAAGGTTGGCAAGCCATTCGTTTAGTAAAGTTTTAACGGCAATACCCCCTCCCGTAGAGTACTGATAATTGTACATATTGAGTACCTCTTTTTGCAAGTCCTTTTTTAAGGCTTCTATTTCTTGCTTTAGTGCTGTTTGGTTTTGTTCAACAGTAGGGTCGTTTTCGGCAGATTTGCGGGTTTTTTGCAGCGCCAATGCCACAATCAGATTCGATAGGCGTTTCTTTTTGATAAGAATTTCATCATTTTTGGCAAAAAACTCTTTGTTGATATTGAGCTTTTTTTCCAATTCTTTTAATACTGCTCTGGATGCTTCCAGATTTCCTACCTCTTTTTTGTAAGCATCTGTAATATCACTTTTTTGCCCAGCTATAGATTTAGTTTGTTCGTAGTAATTTAATATTTTACCGTTTTCACGGAATATCTTTAAGCGGTTTTCTACCCCATTTAATTTTGCTTTTGCTTTATTGAGTTGTGCCTCAAAGTAAGCGACTACATCTCCTGTCTCCGATTTTTTTAGAAACTTATAACGTTTGATAAATTTTTCGACAACAAAAATCAGCGTATTCCGGCTGATAAATGCGTCATCGGTACCATACTTAATGGTAATCATGTCGCTTGAACCCAAACGCCTGGCCGATACACGCGACATTGCCCGGTAACTGTAGTAGGGGTGTTTGCTATTGAGTATTTTATTGAGCCACTCTGGTTGGTTGGTTTCAATAGACTTGTAGAGTTTGTCATAAGTAGCTTTAAAGTTACCTTTGACTACCAGTTGTTTTCTTACTACAGGGGTTACTATTTTTTTTAACTTGGCATAAGCTTTTACCCCTATAATACCTGAAGTGGGTTTGTCGAGCAATAAATGTTGGGTGAGTAAACTAAGGGCAACTTCTTTTTGAGTTTCTTTGGCTTTGATCACGTTGATCAAATTATCAAAGGCATTATTTACACTAAAGTAATCTATTCTTGAGCTTCCGGTAGACTCAATGTTATAGCCTGAGGCTATGCCTGTATAAATCAAAGTTTCTGCCTCATACTTATTGGGCATGTCTTTGACCAGGTAGTATACTCCAGCGGCTAAAGCTACAGGCACAAAAATGAGTAGCTTTATATTATGGACTATTAGACGAACAAAGTCTATTAAGTTCATTTTCTGTGGTTTAGAAACTGTTTAATGGCTTACCAACAAATTGTTCCAGCTTTAAGTAGGCTTTTTCATAGCTGTTTTTTCCTTGTTCAAACTCCTGATGGGCGTTGGAGGTGAGCTCGATGATTCGGCTTAGCTCAGCTATTTTGATTTGCCCCTGGGTAAACTCTTTCTCGGCTACTTGTCGCTGCAAAGCAAGTGTTTGCATTTTTTCACTTTTAATATGTAGCAAAGTTTGGGCTAATTCCAGGTTTTTGTATAGCTCTGTTACTTGCCATACAATTTCTCTTTCAATAGAAAGTAGTTGATTTTCTGAGGCGTTTTTCTCTTGAATAGCCGCTTGAGTGACATGTTTTGCTCCTGAAAAGTCAAATAAAGAGAACCTGAGGGTAAAGCCGGCACGGTAGTTTCCTCCGTTTTTCAAGGCAAGCGTTTCCACATTGCCCGTGTTAGAGTTAATATTAGTGACCGAAAAGTTGTTGGTGTAACTATAACCCGCATCCATAAACACTTTATTCATCCATCGCTTTTTTCTTTCTTTGATATTGGCTTTGTCACGAAGAATGATTGATTGCTGATATTTTACCTGTGGAGAGCTGTTGATTGCTTCTTCAGTCAACGCTGCCAGTGGTGGTAAGCGGAAAGCTGACCACGCAGTGTCTGTTTGTGCATTGGTGTTGAAGCAAGTCAATAATAAGACCCATCCGATGTATAAATACTTGTGCATTCTTAGTTTCTACTGTTTCAAATAGTAAAGAGAAGTTAGCAGGCTTTCTCTTAATTTTGGGAACCTGTGTGAATGATTGATGATTACTTTGAGCACAAAATTAAACAAGTACACTATAACATTTAGTGTATAGTCAATAATTTATTGAAAATTTTGTAAATACACAGGGGTTTTTATACTTTTTCGGACTGCAATAAAGCAGGGAATGTTTTCAGGATAATCTTCATATCCATCATAAAAGAGTGCTTTTGTGCATATTCATTGTCAAGTGCTATGCGCTCTTCAGTAGACATATCTGCTTTGCCTCGTTTGGTTACTTGCCATAAGCCCGTAATTCCAGCAGGTGCATCAAAACGCTGAATGGTCTGATCTTTTGTCAGTTTTTCTGCCTCATACAATGGCAAAGGGCGGTTACCTACCAGCGACATATCACCTCGGAGCACATTGAATAACTGAGGTATTTCGTCGATACTGGTTTTGCGGATAAAAGCTCCCACTTTAGTAATGCGAGGGTCTTTGGCTAGTTTCATAAAAACTGCTTCATCCTCTTTTTCTTCTACTTCGCTTTTTACTTTCTCGCACACTACCCCCTCATCGGTCCATAATGGTTGCTGACAAGCACATTTTTTCAACACACAATCTGCACAGTTTTTCATCTCAACCTTCGCCTTTTCTTGTTTAGTTTTTTCTTTTTTGGCGGGTGCTTTGTATTGGTTGAGGTGCTTTAGCTCTTCCAAGCGTTGGTCAGCATCTTGGTACATAGAGCGAAACTTGAGCAAAGGAAATACTTTGTAATTAGTTCCTACTCGTTTCGAGGTGTACAATGGGTTTCCTTTAGACTCTAGTCTGATAATGATCGCCACTAATAACAATATAGGAGACAACAGCAATAAGGCTGACCCTGCGGCTACAACATCAAAAGCTCTTTTGAAAAAATTAACGTGTTTTTTTGTCGACGCTTTGGGTTGAGCATTCAAATCACTGTAGCTTTTTTTCTTAAGCAAACTGTCGATTCGTAATTTGAGCATTTTATAGTTCAGCTCGTCTGACAAAATATCGTTTACCCCTGTAGGCACATGTTGAAACAAAGGTGAGTCACTTAAATACTCAGGGTAAATAAACAATACAGGCAGTTGTTGTTTGCTGTATTCACGTCTGACTTTACTCAAGAAACCAGTAAACTCAATGATAGATTCGTGTACAGCACAAACACAAATATCAGCTTCGCGAATAACACGACTTGATGAACGGTGCAGACTGTCTAAATCTTTGAAATGAACAATTTTGTAGTCTTGTCCCAGGTTAGCTTGAAATGCAAAAGTTTCTTGCTTATTTGGATTGATATAAAGTAGGGTTGAAGTTTTCATTAACTGAGTTGTTTTTTTTTACGATTTTTTGAACTTTGATAAGTAATTCTGCAGGGTTAAAAGGCTTGGTAAGGTAGTCTTCCGCACCTAACTGCAGGCATTTGATCCGAGCGTTACTATCGCTCAAACCTGAAAGCATTACAACGGGAATGTTCTGATATAACTTGCTTTTTTTCAGGAGGTTGATTAGCTCAAAACCATCCATTTCGGGCATTTTTATGTCCGTAACAATTACATCAGGGGTTCCCATTTCTTCCATCCATTCAAAAAACGCAAGTCCGTTGTTGAACTCAGAAACTTCGAAGTGTTCGTTTAAGTAGGACTCTAGCATGTAGCGCATGATAGCATTGTCCTCTATAAGGGCCAGGGTTAGCTTGGTACTCATAAAACTTATATTTTTAAGGATTAACAGGGTAATAGACTCACAATTTCTGTTAAGTAAACTGTGTTAGGAATTAGTTAAATAATAGCATTAATTAAATTGTACTTCTGTGTTTTAATGTTTTAAAAAGATATTACAATTAGCTCCTTTATTTTAACAAAGGATTGGTGGCTCTGTGGTTTTAAAAAGTAGAATTAGTGGTATAGAATTGTATAATTCTAAATTTGTGTTATTGTGATAAGAGCCTGATTATTAAATATATAAGTTGCTTTTGGGTTTTTTTAACTGAAAGATGCCCCAAAATATTGCATGATTATATGCAATTATTTCTCAATAGGTAACCAAAGGATTTTGGATAAAAAGAACAAACGTGAATTTGTTCTATTAGTACCATAAGTTACTTTGGGTAGTATTGTAATGATGAGAAAGATTTTTTCTTTGTGTGTTTGCCTGAATAATTTTCATTATAGTATTTGTGTTTAAAATTGCTCAACCTTGTTAGCAAATATTGAGCAAAACATGCATCATAGTAAATTATTTTTTGCACATCAAAAAACAAAAGTACCTAATCTTGCAAGGAATCATTAGGTAGTGAGTCAATCACCTCAACTTGTTTTGTTTCACTTTTAGATTTTTGACGCTCAAAATGTGTTAGTTTTTTATTTGTTAATATTCTGTAAAAAAATATTTCCGCATAGTTACGGCTTTTTTATTTTATAAGTAAGACCTTTTAGGCGAGCGTAGCTATTTTTTAGACTAATGTACCTATTTGAAGGATTACTTGTAAGCGTAAAATTATATAAATATTTTTAGAATGTGTAAAGGTATGTAAGAAAGAGTTTAATTTCTTTCGTAAAGATTATACTTGTGTAATACAATTTTGTTTGAGTTAGCATTTTATAAATGTTAGATTAAATTATTATAAGGAACGGGCAAAAAATAAGTAGGCAGGTAGGGTGTTTATATAGTAAGTATGAGCAAGCAGATGGGCATAAAAACACCGCAAGCAAAAAAATGTTTTGCTTGCGGTGTAAACCTCTGTTGATAAGTGTCATTTAAACTTGTTTAGTAGCAGCAAAATTATGTTCGTCAATCTTGGTATATTTAAACTCTCCCCACTGTGCAAGCAGTTGTTTAAGTGCTTGCTGATCAGAAATACAGGTTTCCATGATGAGCATCAGGTGGGGGCAGTTTTTTATAAATTCGGAGGCACCTTTGAGCACTTCACTTTCCATTCCTTCTACATCTAGTTTTATGATTACTTTGTCATTGTGCGACAGGGGCAACTGATTTACAATCGAGTCAAACTGTTGGATTTGCCCATTGTTGGTCTGGCTTGTTTCAGGAATATGGTTGTTTCTAATAACTTTGCTTGCCCCTTTGTTATGTGGTCTTACTTCAAAGCTTACTTCTTCTTTTTTTGAGCCCAATCCCCAAGGGTAAGAGTGAATATGTTCGGTGAGGTGATTAATTTTAATATTTTGTTGCAACACTTCAAAGTTTGCTGGCACAGGCTCAAACGTTAAACACTTATACCCATTGTTTGCCAACCAAACAGAGTAATCGCCAATGCAGGCACCAACATCCAAAAAAGTGTCATATTTACTCAGGTTTTTTCGGATAAATTTTTTCACCTTTCTTTCATAGTTATAGTTGGCATACATGAAATCAGTGGTGTCTTTGCGGCAAAGAAAAACCCCCATACGCGAATAAATGAGGCGATCGGTTGAATTGCTTTTTTTTGATATTACATACCTTAGAGCATTGCTTATAGATCTGAAATCTATGTAGCGTAAATATTCCCAGAAATACCACCAGTAAATCTGAATTTTGTCATAAGTTTTAGTAATCTGTTGCATATAATTAATAGTATTTTGATAAAAACATTAGTAGAGTGTATACTTATAATTTATCTGTAAGCCAGAGGTTTTACACCTTGGATACAGGGTCTAGGATACTGCCCTTGATGGTTTGTCAAGGCGATAACCTAAACTTTATATTGACAATCGCTAATAAATAAGCTGTTTTTTGTGATTGTACAGCCAATAGCGCCGACATTATCCATGTTTCAATCTTGTTGCCTGATTTTAAAAAAAACTTGTTTTTGTGATAAATTATTGATAATGAGTGTTTTATGTTTATTTTGTTTTTTGTTTCAGGTATTCTAATTCCCCATTTTAAGACATTACTTTCCCAAAAAAAGAAAATCAATGATTGAATCTGAGTTTTGCTGTTCAAAGCAACTCCCATAGCTTCTATAGGCAAGCGATCAATGTTGTGATCCTACACTTTTTCGGTTTGTAACAGTGCTGGAATGGTTTGAAAAATGATTTTCATATCCAGCCAAAACGAATGTTTTTGCGCATACTCATTGTCTAAAGCTACTCTTTCTTGTGCCGACATATCGGCTTTTCCTCTTTTGGTCACTTGCCATAAACCTGTAATACCGGCGGGTGCATTGAATCGTTGTACGCTGTGATCACGAGTGAGTTTTTCAGCTTCATAAAGTGGCAATGGACGGTTGCCTACCAACGACATATCTCCTCGTAATACATTGATAAGTTGAGGTAGTTCGTCTATGCTGGTTTTGCGTAAAAATCTGCCAATTGGAGTTACCCTTGGGTCTTGGCTAAACTTTTTAAATGCTGTTTGCTTTTGTCTCTCTACTCGCATGTGTTCTAGTTTTTCACATACTACTACCCCATTGTCTTTCCAGAGTTGTTGAGTACAAGCACAGGCGTTTATTACACATTGTGCACAAGTATTGCTCAAGGCTGCTTGGTTGTTTACTTGGTCAATATCCTGGTATTGGTTTAAGTGCTCCATTTGCTTTATCTGTTGATCAGCATTTGCCTGCATCGTTCTAAACTTGAGCAACGAGAACACCTTATAGTAAGCCCCTACCCGCTTTGATTTATAAAATACTCCACCACTTGACTCCAGCCTAATGAGTAAAGCCACTACAAGAAATAGAGGTAATAATATCAAGAGTGCCGTCAGTGAGGCAACAATATCAAATAGTCGTTTGCCATAACCTGAAATGTTTACTGGGGTGTTAAATCGGGTAAATTTGCCAGAAGCTGCATCGCTAGGTATTTGTTGCTTTATTTTGAGCAAAATATCCAGCCTTAATTTAAGTAAATCATAACTGATAGGGTCAATGAATATATCGTTGATTTGTGACTTGACTGATGCTAATGATAACCTTGCAAATTCGCCCATCTCTCTGGGGTAAATAAAAATAACGGGCAGTTGGGTTTTGTCGTATTGTGCCCTGATTTTTTGCAGAAAATCGACATGAGTAAAAATCGGATAGTTAATTACACAAACACAAACATCTATGTCATAAACGTTATTTTTTATAGCTTGCTGAGCGTCATCTATATTATTGAATGCCACAATGTGGTAATGCTTGCTCAAGTTCAGATTGCATTGGAGGCGTTCACGCTCATTATGATTAATATATAGCAGGACTGGTTTTTTCATTGCTCGAATTGTTTTGAATAGTTTTACAAATTTTTATAAATAGTTCTTTGGGGTTAAAGGGTTTCATGAGGTAATCACTGGCACCCATTTCCAGGCATTTGATGCGATCATTGCTATCATCTAAACCAGAAAGTATGATAATGTTAATATGTTGGTATAATTGGCTGTTTTTGATATTGGTAGTAAGCTCAAAGCCATTCATTTCAGGCATTTCCAGGTCAGTTACTATTATTTCGGGTGCTTCATTTTGTTCCAGCCAGGCAAAAAACTCCAGTCCATTGCTAAAATCAATTACTGTAAAGTGTGCATCCAGATAAGACTTAAGCATGTATCTCATCATATTGTTATCTTCTATAATTGCTACTTTAGTTTTCATAATATATTGCTTATAAATGAATTAATATATGTTTTCGTTGTTCCTGTATCCAGTTTTATCGAGGTACCAGTCATCAAATGACCCTCCTTGACTTTGTGCCCATTCTACAAATTTTAGAAAGGCAATATTGATTGCTTTTTTCTCTATAGGATAAGCAAAGTGGGTAGGTATATGAAGCGCAAAAGGTAAGTTTTGAGAGGTTCTGTAAAAGCGATTGGCAGTAGGGTTGCTCTTGTCCTGTAAAGTACCCAAAAGGCTTAAGTCAGCCAGGTTGGTAGGTGGATGATCCACCAAATGTACTTCGTGCCCCCTGGTTTTATTGACCATTATAAAAGGGTTGTAAGGAGCATTGCTAAGGGTAGCGAAATCAATAGGGCTTGACAACACAATCTTGATATGTAAAGTATCGTGTTGTACTATGGGTGCGTTTTTTTGAGTGTTTACAAAAAATCCTGAAGGCCGCGTTACTTGTTTGTAGGCGTTGTCAAATACCACCACTACAGCTTTATCCTGATTGGCTTCTACTCCATTGTTAGCCAGTGTAATGTAGTTTTCGGTAAGTTGTGAACCCGTCACTGAGGCTACTTGTTGGGGTGCAATGGGTAGTTGTATAGCAAAGCCATTATGGTATGAAGCTCCTATGGCACGAATGATAAACTGAGCGTTGATTTCGGTTACTTGATCTTGCGCGTTGGCAACCAGGTTATATTGATAATTAACAACCAAGTCGTTGAAGTCAAAATCTCCTTTGGCTGGCCACAAATCCTCAAAAGCCAAAGTCCCAAAAGTATTATTGGCGGGTAAATAATTGTTAAATGCTTTTTGGCTATCCTCTGGAAAAGCATCATTTACGTCGGTTACTCCATCATTGTCAGTATCGGTACCACTATGGGTTACTTGAGGCATCTGATCGCTCTGAATAGCGGTATAAGGGTTGGCGGTTACGTAAAAAATAGCATCATTAAAATCTTGATCGCAACTGGGGTAGTCGCGTCGGGTGTCTTCAAAACCCAACAATACCAGTTTTCTTTCCGAGTCGTTGATCAACACATTGTGTTGGCGGTCACTAGCACTACTTTCGGGGTTAAAGTCAGGGTTTGAATAGATGGTATAACTTGAGTTAGTAACTGTTTGGCTGGTAGACTTCCACCCTTGTGCTACCAAAAACCAACCAATGCCAGTGCCTGCTGGAAACTTGCCTAAAAATACTTTATTGCCAGATTGAAGTCCCCCACCACTGCCACTGAATGATACATTAGGAAAAATAATTTTCAACTGCTTAATCTCTTCAACTGTTCGGGGTGGGTTGTTTAAATCGTATGTATAGTAACCCAGTGAGTTGCGCCAGCCAGCGCCTTCATGCACAAACGTAATCCAAATATCCGCTTCTTCTTTTACGGCAATATCAGTTACATTACCTACTTTCAAATACTCTGGGTGAGCGTTAGGCACTGGGGCGTTTTCGGGGAGAGTATGGTTGACATCAGTCAGAAAAAGAGCGTCAAACACATCATTCGTAGTGAGGTAATCAGGTACTCCCTGGCTATCGTAAGCACCTAAAAATGTGTAAGTATCACTGGTACGTTCTTGTGGTTTACCAATAGTTTGTCTTTTGGTGTTTGAGGCAGGTTTGATGCTTACCTGATAATTAATTGCCTGATTGCTCACCGTGAGTACATGTTCACGGACAAAACCTATGTGATCAACGATCAGGTATAGTTGCTCTACATAACGAGGCAGGGACATTTTTCTTTCAAATACTCCTTGAGTATTGGTATAGCCACTCACAATTAATTGTCCTCCATTGTGGGGTGCCTGTGTATACAACTTTAGAGGTACCTTAGGCAGGCTTTTGCCAAAAGCTAGAGCTTGAATAAAGATGGAAACTTGTTGAGTACTTTGGTAATTGAAGTCTTTTGGGAAAATCATTTTTTGAATATCACCAGTAGCATCTGGTTGAATGTCTTTATCGAGTAACATATGGCAAGCATTCAAAGCAAGTAGCCCCAACACACATACTGCGAGTTGTAGTTTATAAATGATATGTAGGTTGAAATTTTTCATCTGGTAAATTATTATGAGTAGAGTTTTTTTTAGTTTTTTAAAAAAGATACCCACCCTACAACATTGGCTGAATGGGTATCAGTAGCAACATTAAGATTACAGGTTCTTCAATGTTTTTCAAGTATATTTATCCCATATTCTTTGGCAGGCAACCGACTCTCTTGGTGGTTGCTTAACCAGTAGTAGTATTGTAAATAGCATTTTCGTTTTTTGTAGCTGTATGTACTAAGTTGTTTGCCAGTTTTAATGAAAAAATATTGCCTTTGTTTGTAAGTATCTTATAATGAGTATGTTATTTGTTTTTAATGCTTTTAAATAGTCTCTTTTTGGGATTTTTTTTCTAAAAATGGAATGGATTCGAACGTAAAAGGAGGAAGTAGAAAAGAAAATAAGCTTAGGATAATAGAAACAAATCAGCTATAATACGTCTATTGTAAATATCCTTTGATAATAAATTATAACGAACTAAACCTTTATGCGAAAATATGGAAACCTCTAAGATTTTTGTGGTAGAAGATGACGATTGGTATGCCAAAATATTGATGTACACATTATCGCTCAACCCCGATTATGAGGTCATTAGGTTCAAGTCAGCTACAGAAGTATTGGCAAGCCTTCACCTCAAACCCTCTATTATTACCCTCGATTATTCATTGCCTGACACCAAAGGCGCGAAACTACTCAAGCAACTCAAAGAAAGATTGCCCGATGTACCTGTAGTGGTGGTGTCGGGGCAAGAAGACATTACTACAGCAGTGAGTTTACTCAAAGAAGGAGCGTATGATTATATAGTAAAAGATGAAAACACAAAAGAAAATCTTTGGAAGGTAATTCATCATATCAGAGATCACATATCACTGAAAAAACAAATTGACGATTTGCGGGAAGAAGTGGAACGAAAGTACACCTTTGATAAGATAATTAAAGGAAATAGCCCAGCGATTCAGCGAGTATTTAGACTGATGGAAAAAGCTACTTCTAATAACATTACAGTATCTATCACAGGCGAAACAGGCACTGGAAAAGAACTGGTGGCAAAAGCCATTCACTATAACTCTCACCAAAAGAAAAAATCGTTTGTTGCAGTCAATGTAGCGGCTATTCCAAAAGAGTTGATAGAGAGTGAGCTGTTCGGACACGAAAAAGGAGCATTTACTGGTGCTGTAGCGCGTAGAATAGGCAAGTTTGAAGAAGCCCACAAGGGCACCCTGTTTTTAGACGAAATAGGTGAAATGGACTTGAATATGCAGGCAAAACTGTTGCGAGTATTACAAGAGCGGGAGCTAAGTAGAGTGGGGGGCAATGAGTTGGTAAAAATAGATGTAAGGCTGATAGTAGCTACCCATAAAAACCTGTTGGAAGAAGTGCAAAAAAATAATTTTAGAGAAGACCTGTATTATAGGTTATTAGGTTTGCCCATTGTAGTACCTCCATTACGTGAACGAGGCTCTGATATTATATTATTGGCAAAATACTTTGTAGAACAATTTTGCAAGGAAAACAAGATGCCTTTGCTTAAAATTTCGCCTGAGGTCAATAAAAAACTGTTGCAATACCCTTTCCCTGGCAATATAAGAGAACTCAAGGCAATGGCAGAATTGGCTGCTGTGATGGCAAACGATGATACCATTTATCCTGAAGACATCACCTTTAATACTACCCGAAATGCGGCCGATTTGTTGTTCAACGAAACCACCCTGAAAGAATATAATCAAATGATTCTGAAGCATTTTTTGCAAAAATACGATAATAATGTTTTGTTGGTTGCCCAAAAACTGGATATTGGTAAATCTACCATTTATCGTATGATTAAGAATGGCGAAGTCAGTGTAGGGTAATCCCATCTTGGGAAATATTTATCCCGTTATGGGACAAGAGGTCAGGTGGTTTAGTGATAAATGCTTGATTTGTAGGTGCTTATTTTCTGCGCATTGTATTAGAAGGTTGGGTGGCATTAGCCTTTATTTATTTTCAACACAACCAACATCATTACAATTATGTATATAGCACCTACCTCTATCGAACAAATGCTTCAGCCTATTATTCAACAGGCAGATAAGGATAAATCTAAAACTTGGCTTCTCATGTTTGGTGAGCAAGACTTGCCCAACATTACACAATTGATTCAGGTTTTAAACGCCCATCATATTTCTTTTTTTGGGGGAGTATTTCCAGGGGTTGTCTTTCAGGAAAAAAAATACGAGAGAGGACTTGTAGCAGAGCAACTACCCGCCAACGTAGATTTGTTATTGGTACAAGAACTTGATTCGCCTGATTTTGAAATAGGCTTTCTGCCCAATATTGTTGCTTGTAATGACGCATTAAGTGCTTTGGTGCTGGTAGATGGACTTACTGCCAATATTGCCTCATTTTTGCGCCGTTTGTACGATATATACGGCGATAATGTAAACTATATGGGAGGAGGAGCAGGGTCATTGACTTTGGAACAAATGCCTTGTGTATTTAACCAAGAAGGCGTTTTTCAAGATGCTGCCATTGTTGCATTTACTCGGTCGTCGAGCTCGCTTGGTATTCGTCATGGTTGGCAAAAAATAGTAGAACCTTTTCTAGCTACCAATACTACCAACAATGTGATAAGTGAACTTAATTGGGGAAATGCTTTTGAGGTATATAGAGATGTGGTAGAAGAAAGTAGCGGGGAACGCTTATTACAAAACTCATTCTTTGACATAGCCAAGGGGTACCCATTTGGCATTACTAAAGAAGGACTGGAAGTAGTAGTACGCGATCCTATTATGGTAAATGCTCAAGGCGATTTGGTGTGTGTAGGCGAAGTACCCCAAAATGCTTCACTTGCTATACTGAAAGGTGACAAGCAAAACCTAATTAATGCTGCCAAAGAAGCTGCTGAAGCGTGTAATAACTCCAGGCAAAGCTTGTGTATGGTGTTTGACTGTATATCAAGGGTATTGTTCTTGGAAGATGATTTTGATAAAGAACTTCAGGCGGTAAAAAAGGGGTTGGGCAACCCTGCTCAATTGTTAGGTGCACTAACTCTGGGCGAGATCTCATCTTATGGAGATGGGTATATTGAGTTTTTTAATAAAACAATTGTGGTAGGCGCTTTGCATACCTAAAACCGATGGATTTGTTATGATAACAGATCATTAAATATGAGTCATAATTAAATACATCTGCTATATATAATTAGGAATGGTGTAAAAATAAATTTCTATAGTAACGCTAAAATATTTTGTTGCTAGACGAGGCACGGCAATATCCAGTGGATGTTGAGCGAGCTTGAGGGATGGTCGGCTAATAGCATCGCTATTCGGCTATTTTTTAACAAAGTATAGCCTCAAAAGATGAGGTTAAGAATGCGTATTTATTTTGGTACCATTCCTTAGGAATTGTTCAAAAATAAATTTACACTCTGAGGGGTGATTTTTCGCCTTGATACTTCGTTATTTTTATTGCCCGTAGCGCTGCTATGGGCGCAAAAAATAGCCTCGTCTCAAAACAAAACCTCTACCTCAAGAATGGTAATTTAATTTCTCACCATTCCTTAGTGTATTATGAGTAGCTTATGGCTAATTGCTTGCTACTACTTAGGCTTATGCATTATCAGGCAATATTAATACAACAACTGCTAAAAAATAAATCGTATCCAATATAATACAATGATTCAAAAAAATGACGTGCTGGACGATATAGCCACTTTGTATGAACTATCCCTCTCAATAGGTTCATCCTTAAATTTATATGAAAATTGCGAACATTTTTTAACTACCTTGCTGTCGCGTAAAAACCTTGATTTTGCTTCAGTATGGTTAAAAAAGTCATTGATTAAGCCACAGCAAGCAGATGGACATAACCTAATGACTGTATTTGCTTTACCCGTGTCTAAAAACGAGCAGGAAGAATTAGACGCTGACCATTTTTTGCCTGTCAAAACTACCCAATCACCCTATTTCTCCTGCCATGTTACCGACAAAGAGTTTACCGATTGTATTCAGGAAAACAACATTGTAAAAGGCGCCTATGCTATTTATCAGTTGGGCGACATAGGTTTTCTAAAACTCTACTCTGCCCGTTGGCAAAAAGCCCTCTCAACTACAGAACTGAATAAACTCAAGGCCGTGATTGATAAGTTTACCGTATCGCTTGAGGGGTGTTTATCGCACCAACGCTCTATTTATGAGGCAAAGAGCCGTTTGAAAATGGAGAAGCAACTTCGGGAAAAAGACATGCTCTATAGCACAATGGTAGAAAAGCTTCAGGATGGCTTAATTATTACTACCCCTGAGTCCGATATTATATTTGCCAATCCACGTATGGAGGAGCTGTCTGGTTATAAGCTGTCAGAAATGTTGCACCGAAAAACGTACGAGCTATTTATAGCCAAAGACAAGCAAGAGCTGCTGAATGAAAAACTGCAGGGCAGGCGCGAGGGACGATCTGATAAATATGAAATAGAACAAGTACGAAAAGATGGCACCTGTTGGCAGTCGTTCGTCAACGCTACGCCTTATTATAACGATGCCGATGAAATGATAGGGATTATGGCTTTGGTCACTGATATTACACACCAAAAAAATGCCGAAGCACACCTCAAAAAGTCAGAGCAAGACCATCGTTTGTTGTTTAACAGAAATCCGCACCCAATGCTGATTTTTGCTACCAAAACCTTACAAATACTTGCTGTAAACGATACTATGGTAGAGAAGTATGGGTATACCAAAGAAGACTTTGCTCAAATGAGTCTTAGAGACTTGCGCCGGACAGAAGACATTCCATACCTAGAGGCAAACCTGAACCAACACCAGGAAGTGACTCGAAGTACGCATTGTTTGAAAGATGGTTCCCTCATAAACGTAGATATATCAGGACGCGATATTTTGTATAACAATCAAGCTGCTCGTTTGGTGCTCATTCAGGATGTCACAGAAAAACTCAAAGCCGAAAATGAACTTCATATTACCTCATCACGGCTGAAAGCTTTGTTGCAAAACATGCAAGCAGGCATACTGTTAGAAGATGCTCAACGCAAAGTAGTGCTTGCCAATCCAGTGTTTTGCGATATGTTTGACGTGCCTGTACCTCCCGAAGAGCTTAAAGGGCTTGACTGTGCCCCTTTTGCCGAGTTGAGCAAAGGGTATTTTACAAACTCAGATACTTTTATTTCGGTGATCAGCGATATACTCACCGCCAGAAACATTGTATTGGGCGAAGAGCTCGAACTGGTAGATGGCAGGGTGTATGAACGTGACTATATTCCTGTGTTTAGCAATGAAGAATACTTGGGGCACTTGTGGCAGTACCGCGACGTGAGCAACAAAAAAAAGGCGCAAAAGGTGTTGATTGAGGCACGCAAAAAAGCTGAAGAATCATCTTTGGCAAAAGAGCGGTTTCTTGCCAACATGAGCCACGAAATACGTACTCCGCTTAATGCCATCATTGGTATGCAACGGTTGTTGAATAAAACTGCTTTAGAAGAAAGACAGCAAAGATATTTAGATGCCATAGGTACTTCAGCAGACAATCTCTTAGTGATTATCAATGATATTTTAGATATATCGAAAATTGAGGCTGGTAAACTGGAACTCGAAAATGTAGGCTTTGACCTTTGTAAACTTATTCGCCATTTGGTATTTACCCTTGGTTACAAAGCTGAAGAAAAAGGCATTGGTTTGTATGCCAACATTGATGACAATATGCACCCCGTTGTATTGGGCGACTCGGTACGACTGCACCAGATATTACTCAACTTGCTCAATAATGCCATTAAATTTACTGATGTAGGCAAAGTAATCATCAGTACGTTTTTGGTAGAAGCCAACCCTGATACTCAAACTATATGTTTTGAGGTAAGTGATACCGGGAGGGGAATCAAAGCCGAAAATATGGAAGCTGTTTTTGAGAGTTTTACTCAAGAAGATGCCAGTATTACCCGCAAGTTTGGTGGTTCGGGGTTAGGACTCGCCATAGGTAGGCAGTTGGTAGAGTTGTTTGGGGGCAAACTCATGGCAACAAGCGAATACGGCAAAGGTACTACGTTCTCGTTTACGCTTACTTTCAAAAAAGAAACCATAGATGCCATAACCCCAGTACAGGAGATAACCCAGGAAGGAGAAAAAGCTTTGCAGGGAAAAAAGGTGTTATTGGCAGAAGATAACCAGATGAACCAGTTTTTGGCAACTACCATTCTGGAAGAGTGGGGAGTGATAGTGGAGGTAGCCGAAGATGGCAAACAAGCCGTTGAAAAATTTAGTGAAGATAAATACGACTTGATCTTGATGGATATGCAAATGCCCATCATGGATGGACTGGAAGCCACTCGTATTATTCGCCAGCAATTGAGGTCTACAGTGCCCATCATTGCACTTACCGCCAATGCCATCAAGGGCGACCGACAAAGGTGTATAGAGGTAGGAATGAACGACTATTTACCCAAGCCATTTGCCCAAAAAGATTTGCAGGAAAAAATATTGCATAACCTCAATTTACCTACCAAAACACTTGCCCAGGAACCCGCAGTAAATAAGCAAAATGAGGAGATTATCCAACTCTACAGTTTAAACAAACTTGATAAAATGATGAGTGGTAACAAGACCCACATCAAGAAAATGTTGGAAATGTTTGTAAACGACACCCCAGCGTTGGTGCAAGATATGCAACAAGCACTGGTTTCCAGCGATATTCAAACTGTAGGCAAACTGGCACACAAGGTAAAAAGTTCTGTTGATATTCTCGATGTAAAAGATTTGGGCAAAGTAGTCAGAGAAATAGAGGCATTGGCAAAGGAACACCCTCAAAGTGAGCGCATCCCTTTGTTGATTCGTAGTTTTGCCAGCATTCTCGAACAAGTAGTGGTTGCCCTGCAAAACGACCCTATGTTTCAAGAGTGATTCTTGGGTTTTTTACTCATTATAAGTATCTGGCAAATCATTTTCATACAAAACCACGTCACCCGCCTTGGCTATTTTCATCAAGTGTTGGTTAGCATCGGTCAGGTTGCGGGCAATGTAGAGACGATCTTCAGGGTAGTTTTTATTTTTGAGCCCCTCTTGTATAGGTAAGGTTTGTTTAGGACCTACCAAAATGGCATAATCTACATGCTCAGCAATTTGTTCACCCAATACTTTATTCAACTCATACTCCTTCTCGGCAAGTTCAATCATTCCAGGGGTAATAATCACTTTTTGCCCACCTTCAATCTGTTTAAGCACGTTTAACGCCATCTTAGCCCCGGCAGGGTTGGAGTTAAAAGCATCGTCCAAAATAGTAATTCCGCCTGGGTTGCGCTTAAGTTCCATCCGGTGTTTAACAGGTTGGAGGTTTTTTACGGCAAACTGAATGTTTTTAATTGGAACATCAAAGCGAAGCGCCACTGCACAACAAACCAAAATATTCGACATGTTGGCTTCACCCATGAGTTTGGTTTCCAGTTCCATTACTTTTTCATTTTTATGATATACCGAAAACTGCATGCCCTTTGCGGTGTATTGAAGATCGCGTGCCTGGTAGTCAGCTTCGGGTTGGTGTAGACCATAAGCATGATTTTCTACATGGGTAATTGGGGGATGGTTCTTTACATATTCATAGTCAAAGTTAAGGTAACCTACTCCATCTTTAGGCAAAGCATCAATGAGTTCAAACTTACCTTTTTGAATGTTTTCAATCGATCCAAACGTGTCAAGGTGTTGGTCAGCTACTGCCGTTAGTATGCCAATTTGTGGGTGGGCAAGGTCGCATAACTCCTTAATATCACCTATTTGTTTGGCACCCATTTCACATACAAAAATCTCATGAATAGGCTTAATGTGGTTGCGAATGGTAATGGTTACCCCCATAGGTGTATTGTAACTACCTGGGGTCATGACTACATTGTATTTTTCAGATAAAATTCGGGTGAGAAAATGCTTCACGCTCGTTTTTCCATAACTACCCGTAATGCCAATTACCTTAAGTTGAGGCATAGACTTGATAATACGGCGGGCATCGGCATAGTACCACTGGGCAATGTGTTGCTCTACCGGAATAAGCACAAAGTTGGCTAAGATAAGCCAGCCAAATGCCATAAAATCCATAAAAACAAGCGTCAACATGGTAAATTTAGTAGGCACAAACCACACAACGACTATACTGGTTGCCACAAATAGCCCTATAGATGTAAAAAACAAGGTTTTAGCGCGACGAGTAAAAGCAAGTTTCTTTTTGTGTTTTTCGGTAAGTAATCGATACGCTCCAAAACCAGCACCAAATATCCATATCAGGTAAGCAAGTATAGAGACTATTTTGAGCAAAGCCAACCCCCCAGCTATTGCCATAAGTAACACACTAAAGACAAGTTTTTGGCTAAAGTTTTTCTTAGTCCAACTCCAGTAACGGCTATTTCTGTAGCTGTTGAGTTGCATCATGTGCAGCTCTTTTTTTAATTGAGCAAATGCGTGGGCTGCTAAAGAAAGAAGAATGAGCCCGAACCAAATTTTTTCCATACCTTATAATAACTGAGCCTTGTTGTTTTTTTTAAATAAAATGATCGACAATAATGAGAAACTCTGCCCGCTTTTCTAAAAAGCCGTAGTGTCCTGTATTTTTGAGTACTGCTAAGCCTGCGTCAGGAATTTCCTTTTCCATAATTTTAGCATGTGCCAAAGGAGTAGCTGTATCGTGTTCGCCCCAAACCAGTAGGGTAGATGCCTGCATTTTTGGTAATAAATTACGCAAATCCTCATTCACAACCTTTACCAATGTTTGGCGCATTACTCCTGAGGCATTTTTGTAATCACTAGAACCTGATTTTTTCCGGTATTTCTCCAATACTTGCTCAGAATAGTTTCTGAGAATGGGAAGTTTAAATATATTCTTAATTGTTTTATAAGAATATACCTTGACATAATAATCAAGCTTACGTTTAGGTTTTAGCCCTGCACCTCCAGTCAGAATCACCTTCTGAATACTGGCATGTTTGGCAGACAAGCGGATAGACACCCGCCCCCCAAAAGAATGCCCCAACAAAATGGGGTTTGTTATATTGAGGGCAGAAATAAACTGTTCGGTCAAAACGGCGTATTCTTCAGTGCTCCAGGGTTTAGGAGGGTCAGGAGTTTTGCCAAAGCCAGGAAAGTCAATACTATATGTAGTAAAGCGTTGCGAGAAATGCTCTTGAATAGGCTTAAAAATTTCCAGATCACATCCCCACCCATGCAGCAACAATAAATTAGGTCCGTTTCCGGTAACTTTATAATGTATCGGAATATTTTGAATATCTATAGTTTTGTTCATACCACCACACCTTTTGAGGTTTGTATCTTTTGTGAAAGACTCCTCATTGCTAAAATTCTTCAAAGTTATGTGCAACCTCAATTAGATTGCAATAAAAAACCTGTTTTTTTCAGTTCCCTGACCCAAAAAGGGATTTTTGTTGTTCATTGGGTTACATAAATCTGTTTTTAGTATGAAGAAAACACGAACACGTAAGACAAAACCATTGGTCTGCAAGTATCAAGAGGGTAAAAGCTGCACCTTCATAAATACCAAATTGTTGGAATAGATTGAAAAATGGAGAGGTACAATGAGACAGACTCACTTGCTAAAAACTTTGACAATCAGTGCAATACTTTTCGAATTTGATTAAATTTGTATAACTATTGAGAAAAGCATACTTACTCATAGATCAGGAAAACAAACACTATTGAAAAAATTGGATAACTTATGGCTTCTAAAAAAACTATTTTCTTCAAAAGTAATTCATTTCTAGATGTATTGGTGCATTTAGGAATCGTGCTTGCGCTCCTTACCTTTTTGGTAATGGTGCTTTTTAGTACCATTTTACCTTCTACTACCAACCACGGCGAAACTGTAACTGTGCCTGACCTTACCGGACGCAAGGTAGAAGAATTGAAGAGGTTTCTTGAGTCTCGTGACCTGTCTTTTGAAGTAAAAGACTCTACTTTTTCGCGTCGTCACCGCGACCGCCCTGGTACTGTGTTGCTCCAGTCGCCCGAACCAGGAGTAAAAGTAAAGCGCCATCGTAAGATCTATATTACCATTACGCCAAAAAACGCTCCTAGAGTAAAAATGCCTAAGTTAGTAGATGTTCCCTTTGATATGGCAGAAAACATGCTCAAAAACCTAGACCTGGATTTGGGTAAAATCACTTACAAACCTTTTATTGGTGAGAATGTGATTATGGAACAACACTATTTAGGTAAAAAAATTCAGCCCAACACTTATATACCAAAAGGTAGTAAAATAGACTTGATAGTAGGAGATGGTTTGGGTGAAAAAGAATTCAAGATGCCCGATTTAGTTATGATGCCCCTCGACGAAGCCGAGCAGTTGCTAAAAGGGTACGATTTATTGTTAGGTAACATTACCTATGTATACAACAGTGACAAAGAGTTGGGAACAGTTGTGCGCCAAAATCCTCCGGTGTTTATTGGCAAGAAAAAAGATGGAATAAAAAAAGGAAGTTCATTAGACGCTCGCAAACGTACCACTGTACACGCAGGCGAACTAGTAGACTTGTGGGTAGTGGGTAATCCTGCACCTAAAGCCAAAAAAGAGGGTGAAAAAGACGAAGAAGACCCATTGAAGTACCTCGATACGATCAATATTCGCAAAGCAGACGAGATAAAAAACTACAAAAAACGTAAGCTTAAAAAAGATTCGATCAAGTAAGCGTTTTTACTAAATATTTGAAAAAAGGTGTGGTGCTGAGTAACAGCGTCATCCCTTTTTTCATTTGCGGTAAAGTACTACAGGGTTTTTGGGTTAAGTAAAAATGCCTAAAATCCAGAGGCGACTTTAGGCGAGCGACAATATTGTCTATGTTATAATCAGTTGTTCAGCTAAAGTAGTACTATAAACCAAGCGATTGTCTCACTGTTTGTAATATTTCGTGGCAATTGGCATTGTCTACAATGTGCATTTCTGTTTTTTTGAGTGGTCGCAGGGTAGCAATGCGTCTTTTGTATATCTGAAAAGGTTTGTACTTTCCATATACTACTTCACACATTCCAAAACCAAGCATTCGACCTACACACATAGGTAGCAATGGGGTGCTGGTTTCGTACACCCACATTCCAGACTGTATTTCGCTGGTCAGGTTGGATGCACTTTGAGCAGGGTCGTCCCTTTTTGTTTTAAACATGTTATTTTTGATATTTAAAAAGTTGTGTTAGAAATTAGTTACAACAACACGTAATAATTAACCAAAACGTTACTTTTTGTTAAAAAAATGTTGATGTAGTTGGTAATGCAAGTTAGCGAAAAAAAACATCTGATAATAAGCATTTTAAATGAAAACTGTAAAATATCACCGTTTTTTTTAATTATATGGCACGTAAGTATTTGATAGTAAGAGTTTTATTTGTTTTTAGCTGAACCTGATAAGTTAAATTATGCTATTTGTTTTATATTCAGGGTAAACCTGATGTAGCCATCAAACAGGGGCAGTTGGTGGAGGTACAAAGAATAGGAAGGTAGGACAAAATGCTTGTGTATGTACATAAAAAAAGGTTTTTGAGATTACTCAAAAACCTTTTTTTGTTGGCTTAGTATGTAGTAGTAATGACTTTTGAAAACTTTTGTTAGCAGAGTATAGAGAATATGTTTGTTGAAAATATTTTTATCAGTTACTACTTAATGCTATCAACCATATAAGAATTCTTTCATATTCATTGCGTAATTTTCATTCACCCACATCACAGCCTTTTGCTCATCATTGAAATTAGCAATCCACTTGAATCCCATTTCTTGCAAATATTTTTTGCTCTTGGCAAAATATGCAGTAATTAAACCTTCTTTTTTTTCTGTGGCAACGTAAATCATAAGACAAAGATATTAGATTAAAATTTATGAGATAAGACTTTTAGAAGAAAGAGCCTTATGTATGTTTAAATGAAAGGCAGATTGAATATTTTTTGAATAACATTACTTACTATTACGCTGAAAAAGCGACTATTGTTTCATTTTTGGTAAAAAAAACTAACAAACGTCCGTTTTTTATACAAACTGAGGTATTTTCTATAGCTTGTTTTGTAAATGCTTGGGTAAGTTTTTTTATTGTTAAGTGTTTGAATGTCAGTGTTTTAAATAGGGTTTTGTTTTGTGGCTATATCCTTTGTTAAAACGAAGGTTTTTTTTGTACTTTTTTCATTATATCCAAAACTTACATTTGTGGTTTTCGTTAAAGTATACAATCAATAATCTGTGAAAACCAGCATTCAACAAACTGACACATATCACATTCATTATACCAATTAAAATAAGCGGGTGTTTTTGATAACATTTGATGAAATTTCCAGGGTAGTTGTCAAACTATGCCTAAAAAATTAGTAGCAATAAATACCTTATATTGTTCAATATCTAACTACTAAACATTTTCACCCAGGTTTATGAGTAATAATAACATAGTCAGTGTCCAGCCTGATGTATCTGCCTATAATGGCAAAGATTATGCACCCAATGCTTTTCAAATGGATGTTTCCAATTTAGAAGAAAGTGAAAATTCTTTTGACGATTGGTTACGTCTGCATACTTCACGTGATGTAGTATCTTTTACTAACGAAGTATTAGAGTATTTGGCAGAAACTACCCAAGCTTTTCGAGCAGTGTTTTTTGTACAGACGCGTGACAATCACAAAAAGTTTGAGGCAACCGCTTGTTACGGAGTGTCAGACAGTGTTTTGTACTTAAAAACTGTTACCTTAAATGAAGGTATTATAGGAGAAGTAGCTGCTACAAAAAAAGCAAAAATCTTTAACAATCTTCCTAAAAATGCCCTTACTATCGACTTTGTTTCAGTGGGTGTGAGCACTGCTTGTGTACTAGTGCTACCTGTCTTGTTTAACAATACTGTTTATGGAGTCGTAGAGCTTTATTACTTTCGAGTAATGACTGCTCAAGAGCAAAAACGTATTAAACGTTTGATCAATGTATTGGGGGCAACCTTGCAGGGGATACTGGATTACAGAAAAAACAAAATACTGCTTGAGCAGTCAGACGAGCACCGGGAACAAATACTGGCACAAAAAGACGAAATGGAGCAAACCATCGAGAAGTTGTTTGATACGCAGGTGGAGCTCGAAAAACAAAAGAAGAGAACCGAAATAGCTTTTAATAATTTTAAAAGTACCAATAAACGCCTGATGGAAAGTATCAAGTATGCTAAAAGTGTACAAAAAGCTTTGTTGCCCGACCCTTTACGCCTGAATACATTGTTTTCGGAGTCGTTTGTGGTGTATCAGCCCAAAGATGTAGTATCAGGTGATTTTTACTGGTTTTCAAAGGCAGACTTTACCCAGGCTCCTCCCGAACCATTTATTTTGGCGGTTATTGACTGTACTGGACATGGGGTACCTGGTGGATTTATGTCTATGGTAGGCAACGCGCTGTTGCACGAGATTGTAAACATTAAACAAATTATCGAGCCTGCATTGATCTTAACAATGCTACATCGTGGTATTCGTGATGTACTTAGACAGGAATCGTCTACCAACCACGATGGAATGGAAGCAACTATTTGTCAGTTTTTGCCCAAAAACGAACAAGAGTATGATGTGATATTTGCCGGAGCCAAACATCAGTTATACTATTTTAAAGATGACAAAATGTTAAAGGTTTCAGGCGACCGCAAGTTTTTAGGAGGGGGGAACCTGCAACTACCTCATCTTACTTTTGAGAACCATACATTTAGTTTGAAAAAAGGCGAAGTACTGTATTTGTCTACCGATGGGCTTGTAGATACTTGTAACCCTCAAAGGCGTAAGTATGGTACAAAGCGTTGGGAGTCAATTGTAAAGGGGTGTTACCAAAAACCTTTATCTACCCAAAAACACATCATTATCAAAGATGTGTTGAATTTTAAACAAGACGGCGAGCAAAGAGATGATATTACCTGCATTAGCGTAAGGGTATAAATTTTGATAATTATATTACACATTTAAAGAACTGAAATACATTTAAATAAAGTAAGTAACAGTACAGGTTCAGGGTAAATAGTGGGGGTGGTAAAGCAACGCCAAATCAACTATTTATGTTGAAGGGTTGAATGGTTAAAATGCAAATTTATTTTTGACATATTTCCATGCCCTTTTACTGAGCAAAAATGTTATTCAAGATGGACCATAAAAGAGTTTTCAACCCATAAGCCACACATAATTTATGAAACAAGATAATCTAAATATTTCTTATGAGGAATTTGTTCAGCTGAAACAAAAGTTTGAAGAAAAAGAGAAA
Organism: uncultured Microscilla sp.; assembly: GCF_947493425.1. GTDB lineage: Bacteria > Bacteroidota > Bacteroidia > Cytophagales > Microscillaceae > Microscilla. The sequence continues at coordinate 53,585 of NZ_CANLRP010000017.1, forward strand.
AAAATAGAAGCACAACTTTGGGTAGATTCTACCCTTAACAAGTTTGATGAACTATTAAGAGTAAACTATGCAAAATCGCTTGAAGAATTTTCACAAATTGTGATACAACATATTGCAGAGCTTACTAATGCCTTTAGTGGTATTATGTATACCCTGGATAAAGAGAGTAAAGTATTTAAAGCCAGTGCCGGCTACGCAGTAGAAATTGATAAGCTTGAAAAAAGGGTATTTAAAGAAGGAGAAGGGGCGGTAGGGCAAGCAGTGGCTTCTGCCAAAACGTTGTTGTTTGAGAATATACCTGCTGATAGTGTAGAAGTATACTTTGGGAGCGCCAAGGTAAACGTGGCCAATATACGAGTGATTCCTTTGGTGTTTAACGAAGTAGTTTTTGGTGCCCTGGAGCTGGTATATATTACCAATGTGAGCGAGGTATATGTCAGGTTGCTGGAAAAAATAAGCCGTAGTATTGCGACTATGATTGAAAGTATTTTGAACAATGACTTTAACCAAAAGTTGTTGGTAGACTCACAAGAGCAAACCGATTTGTTGAGAGCTCAAGAAGAGGAGCTGAGGCAAAATCTGGAAGAAATTGCTGCTACTCAAGATTTGATGAATAAACAGCAAAAAGAACTTGAGCAAAAAGAAATGGCAATGTCTGAAACGCTGAAAAAAATTGCCAAAGAAAAGCAGGATATAGAAGAAAACGAAAAGAAAATGAAGGATACCGTAGAAAAGTATCAGCAAGATATTAAGCGTTATCAGGAGAAGGACAAGGTAATTGAGCAGCTTAAAGCTGAATTGGCAACTTATAGAAAAGCCAAGTCAACCACACCAAAGCCTGAAAAAATATAATGACTATAGATGTACTGATGGTCATGAAAACTTAGCAGTGCTCTTGACCATCAGCCTACAACTATTTCTTCAATAAAAACCCACCTATTGGCTATATAGCCTTTTCCCATACACATCATGTGCAAGTTGTATTACTTTGTTGGAGCATTTGACTTGCTTTGTCAAAATTGACCTGAGAAATAGCGGCTTTTTATATTGTTTGTTGCGTGTACTTCGTTGACAGGTTTAGCAAATAGACTACCAGTAAAGAGAATAAATACTGGGTTTGAACAGAAAAATAAAGTGTGAACTCGTCTTGATTTTTTGAATGTTTGTGAAGATTATTGCTTTTGTGGAGCAACGAATAATTTGCAGCTCAGGATTAAAAGCCGAGATTTTAAAAATTATTAATTGTTGTTTTATGCAAAGTATAAAGTATGCAGGAGTATTGATTGCCCTGCTGTGGGTGAGCTGTGCCTGGGCACAAAAACCCCTAAAAAATGTATGGGTAAGTTATGATTTTCGTAAGGGGCAAACTGTGTATAGTTTTCAGAAAAAAGAAATGAAGATTGTACAATGGAATCGACACGGGGCTATTCAGGAAAAAGTATTGCCAGTGGCAAAAATATTGCCTGCAACCCAGGGAAATTACGGCAAAATTATTCTGGGACCAGTACCTGATATTGGAGGGTATGGAGTGCTGTTTTATCGCAACCTTAGTGCCGACTCAGTGCAGTTTACTACGTTGTCTTTTTTAGAAAAATCGTTGTATGATCCCAAGCGTCCCAGAAAACGCAAAGCTGCCGAAAAAATCACCCCTGAAATTACTATTGGTAAAAGTAAAATGAAAGTGCCTTTGGTATTGTTCAGAAGCAGGGCACATTTTCAAAACACCGTCAATAAATTGCCTGAGCTTCCAGCCAAACTCTCTTTAGCTGATTATCAACAATTGGTAGATAAGATGTTAACTGTGTTGCAAGACTGGAGTACAAAACTGGCATCTTCGCCTGAACGCCTGATGAGCTCTGCCAACATCTTTGAATTGCTGATTGCCAGTGGTTATAAACCTTCACTGGTGAGCATACACCGTTTGCACAAAGCAGAAAAAAAGCATGAGAAAACACCAGAAATAAAAGAAAAAATGTTGAAACTAAACCAGTATTTGCACGGCAAGTATTAGTACTTGAAATAGGTCAATATAAAAAAATACCTGCCATCAGCAGGTATTTTTAACTACTACATTCCTCAATGTAATGTGTTTATTTGTTCTCTATCCATTGAGCCTTCTCTCGTAAAATGTCGTAGTAAATGTTTACTTGCCCCTGGTTAAATGGAGCATTGGTTAAGGTGTAGTTTCCTGTGAATTTATTTTGATGATGACGTTGGTAATGATTACTTACTTTTTCATCGGCTTTAAACCCTGGAAACCCTTCTTTTTCACCATAACTACCCGTCCACGACTTGGTACTATTGTATTGAATGGTTACTTGAAATTCTTTGTCGGTAAATTTCAATTGATCATACAAGTACCTGTTATTGGCATAAGCAAGGCGGTTGTTGTTGAGCATTACATAACCATTTTTTAGTTCTATAGCTTGCCCATTTTTATCCTTTACAGCTACTTTTAATGTTTTGTTATTATCATAATCTTGCGTAATGCTTACGCTTACATTCAATAGTGCTGGGTCGTCTATTTCTACATCAGACAGAGGAGATTTACAGCTATATAATAGCAATGATATAATCAATAATTGATAAAATTTGATAAAAATTATACGTTTGTTCATAAAATCCTATTTTTTGTTAAAGTACAGTGAGTAAGTGATTTAGATTTGTGGAATATTTTCAAAAACCCCTTCAGTAATGATGATGCCATCGCCTGTACCCGAGTTGGGCAAAACGGTCATTTCAAAAGTACCAGAGATTTTATTGTTCGTAGCCTTCGTGATATGTAGCTTAAAACTCCCTTTTTTACCTATACCCAATACACCATTGGTAGCACCGTAACTTACTTCATTTTTGGAATAAATAGCGAAGACAACTTCTTGATGACTCATATCATATACACCTTCTTTTATTCCAGTAAGGCTAAAACCTACAATCTCTTCTTTGGCATTGTTACCAAAAGATATTAATCCGCTGTCAAAGTCATAAGAGTTTGCCAAGGTAAAAGACTTGAGTTCTCCATTTATTTTTACACTTACTTTGCCTCTTGTAAATACAGGAGCTATATCTTTCTTTTTGCAGGCGGTAATAAACAACAACATCAACGCTATGAGTTGCAATAATTTAATTCTATTCATTATTGGTTTATATTTATTGAAATTTAATAAGAGTTTATTCCAGTTTGACGGTAGCCGAGTGCACCCCTGATACCGTAAAAAAGCCTAAAGCAAAATCTTTCTCATCATTATTGTTGATAATATTGCCCCTGATGGGAGCAGGTGGGGTAGAGAAAGGTCCTAAGTTATTATTACCTTGACTGGTAAGTGCTTGAAAAAAGTCATAGGCTTTTTGGCTGATAGAGGTTTGGTATACTTTTACAAAATTTTTAGTATTGTCGTCACTTAATTCAGCAAGGTCAAAACCTTCTTCGGCACCTGATATAAGACGACCTGGTACATAGGTCCAGTTCCATGATGAATCTATTGTATTGAACTGACTGCTTTGGCCACTTTTCCAATACCACATATAATAAGCGTTAGATGTTTGTAAGTCTTCGGATTGAATACTAATAATGGCTACACGATTGGTAGTATCTTCAAAAGGAATTGCCCTGTCTTCGTAGCGTACTTTCAAGTTTTTAATGGCAGGCACCTCCGACATTTTTTCTGGTTCAGAGCTGTACTGTTTTCCATTGCTGGTGGTAATGTTCAGGGTATAAATTCTACCTACCTCTCCAGAACCTGTTGTAATGTATACTCCTGGGGATGTTTCGTTAAACGGAATGGTATTGCCTTGATCATCGGTGATGGTGACTGTAGCTCCTGTTTCTACGGGATAACCACTGCCATTAGGTGTAGGAGCAGTGTACGCTAAAGTTCGGGATAAGTAAATCGTGTGCGTTTGTGTGGCATTAGTAAAGCGACCTTCTACTACCAGGCGGTTCGAGTTGTTGGCAAGCTCGCCTATGGGGTAGCGATCAGTACAAGCACTTAGCAAAGCAAACGAGGTGATGATAGCTATAGCAATTATTGAGTGTATGCGTTTCATGGTGTATAAAATCAAACTTTAAATTAAAAAGAGAAGTTATAAGTAACGGCGGGCACTACCGAGCCCAGAATAGATAGTTTGGTGGCGTCATTTTGGGCTTGACCATCACCAGAGAAATAAATAGAATAAGCATTGCGGCGACTGTATACATTGTATAGCGAAAACACCCACTCACCCTTCCATTTACGGTCAGGCTTACCTTTGCCCTTCAAAGTTACCGAAAGGTCTAAACGATGATAATCTGGAATACGGTTTTGGTTGCGTCCCGAGTAATCTATAATGGTCATATTTGAGTACTGGTACTTGGCATCAGGCAAGGTAAAGGGGCGCCCGGTATTGTACACAAAATTTGCCGATATGCTTAAGCGTTTGGTTGCCTGGTAGGTAGCCACCATTGTAAAGTTATGCAACTTGTCATAGTCTGCTGGGTAGTAATTCCCATTATTGATACGTTCTTCCGGAAAGGCTCCATTGACCATTCTTTCGGTGCGTGCCAGGGTATAACTAATCCAACCGTTCAGTTTTCCAGTGGGTTTTTTCAGCATCAGTTCTAGCCCATAAGCTCGTCCTTCGCCACTCAACAATTCAGTTTCCAGGTTTTCATTCAATAATAGTTCTGCTCCGTTTTTATAGTCTACCAGGTTTTGCATTTTTTTATAATATACCTCTGCCGATAGCTCAAAAGTATGGTGGGCAAAATTATGAAAATATCCCAAGGCTACCTGGTCGGCAATTTGTGGTGGAATATGTGAGTCTGAGGCTTTCCAAATATCAGTAGGTACAGGTGCCGTGGTATTAGATATGAGGTGAATATATTGACGGTTGCGGGCATAACTCATTTTTACAGAATTGCTTTCGTTTAGTTGCCAGCGTACGCCTAGGCGAGGCTCAAGTCCCTGGTAAGTCTGGATTACCTCATTGTTGCCATAATTGCGGGTACTTACTACGTTTTCATCCCGGCGTGGGGCTCCTTCTTTGTAAGTACGTACTTTGCGTTCGCCCATATTCATAAATGCGGAGTAGCGTACCCCATAATTAAGCGTCAAGGCATTGTTGAGCTTGTGTTCACTATTAAAGTAGGCAGCCATTTCCAAGGCTTTTTCTGGTTCTACCGAAAGACTGGTAACGCCTTCCAAAGCACTACTAAACTTAATTTTACCTGGCTGAAACTGGTACAAAATACCACTTACTCCAAAGTCAAGGGTATAGTTAGAGTTGATAAACCAGGTAAGGTCATTTTTTAATTGATAGCTTTTAATGCCTGCATCCCAGCTAAACGCAAACGAGCCTTGAGGCACTCCCAACGAATAATTATAGTCACTAAACATCGCACTGACATTAGAAAATAGCTTGCTGCTAAATAAATGATTCCACCGAATGGTGGCCGCTGTATTGCCCCACGAAAAATTAAACTGATCTCCTAAACCAAATACATCTCTGCCAAAATACCCCGATATATACAAACGGTTGTTTTCGTTGATCGTATAATTAAATTTAGTATTGAGGTCATAAAAATAGGCTTTATTCTTTCGCAAAGCTTCGTCAGGCGACAACTTTAGAAATAAGTCAGCATAAGAACGACGCCCCGCAATCAACAAAGAGCTCTTATCTTTGACAATGGGTGTTTCGAGCGTCAGCCTGCTAGATACTAATCCAATGCCCCCTGCACCGCTAAACTTTTTGGTATTGCCCTCTTTTTGGCGAATATCAAGCACCGACGACAGGCGTCCTCCATACTTTGCCGGGATAGCCCCCTTGTATAGCTTTACATCTCTAACGGAGTTAGGGTTAAAAATAGAGAAAAAACCGAATAAATGCGAAGAGTTATATACAATAGACTCGTCTAGCAATACCAGGTTTTGGTCTACACCACCCCCGCGTACATTGAACCCAGTAGTGCCTTCGCCTACGGTGCTTACCCCTGGCAAGGCAATGATGCTTTTAATGACATCTACCTCACCCAAAAAAGCCGGCATGCTTTTAATTTGTTCCATGCTCAGTTTTTCTACACTCATTTCTACTTTGGTGATGTGTTCGTTGATTTTTTTGTCGGTTACTACTATTTCATCTAGTTGGTCAGATGTTGGCGACATTTCCAGGTAAAGCTTTTGATTGCTTTCCAGGCGAATATTCTGCACTAAATTTTGGTATCCTATGTACGAACAAGTGACCTGATACGTTCCTTTGGGCACTGTCAAAGAGTAAAAGCCGTATACGTTGGTAGCGGTGCCTTTGCCCAGGCTGCGAATGTACACAGTGGCTCCAATGAGCACCTCTCCATTGGTTTTGTCTTTCACTAACCCGCTAATAGTATAAGATTTTGCCGGATTTTTTGTGTGACTTGGTTTGTAATTATTGCTTTGCAAATGGGTAGGTGTTTGTGCCTGAATGACGTGGGTAAGCAGCCCACATATGAATCCTATTAAATAGTATTTACGCATGGTAATTAGTAAAAGTAAATGATGATTATATAGTAACAATTTATTTTCAGGGGCACGGTTTGCCGCTGAGCAATACTTCTTTGTCATTAATTTGGTATTGTAGACGAAGCGTAAGTGTGATTATTTCTAAGGCTTCGTGCAATGGTAATCGTTCTAACTGAGTAGTGAGTGTGCACCGCCCAAGTTGAGGGTTAGCCAACCTTATGGGAGTACCATAATGTGTGGTCAGTATTTGCACTATCGTGCTTAACTTGGCTTGTTCAAAGCTGAGCACCCCCGTTTTCCAGGCAAACAAATTAGGGTGGTACACTTTTATCTTTTTTAGCTTACCTGCTTCAAAGCGTCCTTGGTTGCCTTGGGTGAGCAATATTTTTTTGTTGGGTTTGGCAACATCAAAGAAAGCTACTTTACCTGAATTGACCGAAACCTCTACCTTTGGCTCTTCTGGACGAGCCTTTAGGTTGAAAGAGGTACCCAACACTTGGGTAATGGTATTGCCTGAATAAATGATAAAAGGTTTAGCAGGGTTTTTAGCAATCTCAAAATAAGCTTCGCCCTGTAGGTGTACTACTCGTTGGCTTTTGCCAAAAGTGGTAGGGTAGCGTAGTTGAGTGGTGTGGTGAAGCCATACTTTAGAGCCATCTGCCAAGGTGAGCGAATCCAACTGTTTTGTCAGCGTTTTTGCTATTTGCCAGGTTTGTTTTTTTTGTGACAAACTCCACCATACTACTCCTATGCTGAGCACCAATACTGCAGCTGCTACCCAAGACACTACCGTGCGCTTGAGTTTGGTTACATTGTTAGTGGTATTGATCCGACGTTGCACTTGCTGCCAGGCAAAGTGAACATCGGAAGCAAAACCTTGTTTGCTTTGTGCTGACTCCCACGCTGCCTTAAGTTTATCAGCCTCTTGTGGGTTGGCTTGCATCCAATGGAGTACTTGCCTCTCTTCCTGATGGTTGGCTTCACCCGCAAAATACTTTGCCAATAACAAATCCCAGTTTTGCATTTCTTTTATATTATTTCATCGGTAGGACAGGGGGCTTTTTGGAAACCCCTAAAGAAATCAGAAGTTTTTTTTGAAAAAGTTACTTCAGGTAATGAGTGGAGTAAGAAGGGGTAAATGCTTTTTGTATAGTGAGGCCTCTCAGCGTTTGAAAAAATAGCTGAAGGTAATGTGCTTATTTTAAATGTGTGATTGGGTGGGTTAAGTTTTTGTAAATGAGGGGGTTAATTAATGGTGATGAGCACATATACTTACTCGTATACAACAGTTAAAATACAAGGTAAGCTAGATTTTTTTAATTTTATCAAAGCTTTTTAGCATATTTCGCAAGTGTATGGCAGTTCATACCGTAAACCATCAAATACTTGACAAACCATGGGGTTGCTTCACGCTATTTCTTTACTCATTGTTTTTACTGCACTTTTTAGCTTTATCAATTATCGCTACCTTAAGGTGGCCTCTGCTGTGGGGGTAATGCTTGTTTCGTTGCTGTTTTCGGTAGGCATTGTCATTGTTGGGCAAATAGCCCCACAACTGTTAGCAAAAACAACTGAAATGATTGTCAAAATTGATATTCAGGAAAGTTTCCTGGAAATTATCCTTAGTTCGTTGTTGTTTGCCGGCACCATTCATATAGACACTAAAGCCCTGCTCAAAGAATCACAAACAGTAATTGTACTGGCGGTATTGGCAGTTATTATAGCTACCTTTATTACAGGTAGTTTGCTACACTTTGTGCTGGGCTTGATAGGCGTGCATTTGCCTTATATTCATTGTTTGCTTTTTGGGGCGCTTATTGCCCCCACCAACACTGTCATTGTTACGGCAATTTTCAAACAGGTTAAAATATCTAAACAATTAGAAACCGATATTGCAGGTGAGTCGCTTTTTAACGATAGTATTGCCATCATTGTGTTTTTAGGCATTTTAGAAATTACCAAAGCAGGCAACCAAAATCTTGAGGTAATGTATTTGCTCAAAATATTTGGACGCGAAGCACTCGGAGGCATTGCCTATGGGTTGTTGTTGGGGTATGTTGGGTTTCGTCTACTAAAAACGGTGCATGCCAACAAGGTGGACTTTCTTATTACACTGGCTATAGTAGTAGGAGGGTATGATCTTGCCAAAATATTGACTGTGTCGGCACCATTGGCAATAGTTATGTCAGGTTTGACCATTAGTGCTTTGCGCGAACGCGAAATACATATACTTGAGGTAGCACATAATAAAAAAAAGATCGACGAAGAAATAGAGTATCGTAAGCATGTAGATGTGTTTTGGGAGTTGATAGATGAGACCCTTAATGCTGTTTTGTTTATTTTTATTGCCTTTGAAATCCTTGCCATCAAACTTCGCCTTGACTATGTGTGGGCGGGGATTACTGCTATTATAGTAGTATTGTTGGCGCGTTTTATCTCAGTGGCTATAGTAATGCCTTTTACCCGAATCAAGGCAAAACGCTTCAGAGCCATTGCTATTTTTACCTGGGGTGGTATCAGAGGAGGAATTTCATTGGCATTGGCTTTATCACTTACCGATCAAATGTCACGCGACCTAATCATTACCCTCACTTACTTTGTCGTTGTTTTTTCTGTATTGTTCCAAGGGCTCACCATTGTATCTTTTGTGGCAAAACTACAGGGAAATCCTACACCTAAAAGCAATTTACCTAACATAGCGTCAGATGTTAACTCAAAAACCCCGGAGTAATGTTTTACCCCAGGGTTTGATATGTTTCTTTATAAGAATGCAACTATTCACTGTACTTTTAGCCTAATTGATAAACCATTGGCTAAAAGGTACATTTACTTATTTATCTTCACCTTCCGAAGGCTTATGGCTAATGCCCAGGTCTTTTTCAAGGTTTTTAATTTTTGAAGCCAAGTCTGCTTCTTTGCGTGCTTGCTCCTCCTCTAAGTCTCTTATTCTGCGTTGGTATTTTCTAATTACCCGGTTTACACGGGCTTTCTCATCTTTGATAATTTCTTTACGCATGTTCTTCATCTTCACCAGGTTCTGCTGAAGTTGTTCACGAGACTCTTCCAGTTCTTTTTCTCGTTTCTGCATAATCTCCTGAGTTTCTTTCAACTCAGTAAGACTTTGTAGCATTTTGGTCTCTTGCACCTGTAGTTTCTCACTTTTTGCTTGAGACTCTTTCAGAGATAAGCGGGTTTGTTCGCCCGACTTCACCGTATTGATACTGATGGCAATGTTATCTGAGACAGTTTCTATAAATTGACGTTCGTAAGGTTCAAACTTGTTAAATGAGGCCAGTTCTATAATTCCGTGAATTTCATTGTTGGCAATCAGTGGAACAATCAATATGGCTTTTGCCATTGCTTCGCCCAAGCCCGATTGTATGGTACTGTAGCCATCAGGAATTTCAGTAATGTAAATAGCCCCTTCCTCTTGAAAAGCTTGCCCTACTAAACCTTCTCCCTTTTTCACGGTTCGGTTCAGGTACTTAAACCTGTCATAAGCATAGCAGCTCGACAAAAACATTTCTTCTTTTTCTTTATCCAATAAGAAAAATGCACCTTGACTTGCCTTGAGGTATTTCACCAATCCCGAAATAACATATTTGCCCAAGTCTTGTAGAGTACCGCTGTGGTCGCGCAATACATTGTTTATATTGGTGATGCCTTCATTAATCCAACGACGCTGTTGGTCTTCAATAGACAGGTTACGAAGGTTGTCACGCATTTCAAGCAAGGCCAGCCCCAATACATCTTCTTCACTTTTGGCTTCATACTGATAGTCAAAGTTTCCTTTACCCACATTTTCGGCAAAAATAGCCAGTTGGCGAGTGCTTTCAATCAGTGTATTAAGAGCTTCATCTATTTTGCCCAGTTCATCTTTATAAATTTTGGAGGTTTTATGAGGGAAACGCCCCTCTGATAACATCGTGATTTCTTTCTGAATTTTGAGCATTGGGCGTGATAAACTTCTTGCCAACCAAAAACCTAGCACAAAGTTGGCAAAGAACAACCACACCGAAATAGACAGTAGGTTATTCCTAAAGTCAGTGACTGCCTGGAGTACTTCCTCTTTGTCAATTTCAGTAATAATTGCCCAGCGTTTGTCAAATATATTGACTGGTGAATAAGTGTAAATTACGTCATTTCCCAAAAAATCCTGCGTGATAAATTGCCCGGTTTGACGATTCAAGGCATTGATTGTTGCCTGGGTGGTGTTTTTGCGCATAAGGATGGTAGTCTCCAGCCTTTTTATTTTTTCTACTACCGACGAGTCAAAGCCAGCAGAAAGCATGCGGGTATAGTACCTAAGGGGGTTTTCGATAATAGAGCGAGTATTGGTTCTTACTTTGTAGTCACGCCCCACAATATTAGTTTCTCCGGTAGCTCCCAGGTTATTCCAGGTTTTCTTACTGGTCATAATCTGGTTTATTCTTTCATCAGAGAGTTTAAAAATCAATACCCCAATTTTATTTACACCATTGTATACCATAGTAGCAATAAAACTGGTAGGCTTGTAATAAGCCGGAGGGTAAAAGCTATAATCAGCAAACACTACATAGCCTTTTTTATTGGCTTTCATTACTTTGCGAAAAGCATTGGTAAGGTTGCTGCTTTTTAGGTAACTTGTAAGTAGGTTTTCGCCCAGGTCAACCGATTTATCTACTGTATAAATCACATTACCCTTGAGGTCGGTCAACATAATGTCTTTAAAGCCAAAAGTCTGGCTGTACTTGGCAAATCCAGGGTGGTATTTGAGGTGGGTTTCGTGGTAGATGTTATCTGCCTGTACCCTGTTCCATCGATATTTAAACCCTATTGGGTTGGGGTTGGTGGCTATATAGTGGTATTGTAAAATATTTTTACGCTGGTTAGGCTCTTCGCTCAAAAAGTGTTCTACGGTGTAGTTTTGTAGCGAGTTGCTGTTGAGTTGATGCACAAACTCCTGGCGGTAAAACTCCTTAAGTTTGCTGCGTAACTCATCGGTTGGTAGGGTCAGTTCATTTAGGTCTTCATAATTTTGTTGAAACTCCTGCAAAGCATCAATAGTACTTGAGTTTTCAGAGAGGGTAAGCAGTTGGTTTTCTACATTTTGATAGTACTCTTCTACTGCTTGTTTTTTGCTTTTGGTGACTGATTCGAGCAATTGAAAGGATTTATCCTGAAGCAAGCGTCTACCATCGATATAGCTGGTTACACCAATGAAACCCTGGGCAATCACCGACACTACAAAAAGTGCCAGTTGAAATTTAGTAAATAACTTTAAGTTTTTAAAAAATTCTAACATTCCTCTTCAGTCATAAACAAACAGTAATTGGATGATTAAATTGCCCCATCTTATAAGGCAATTTAATCAAAGATTTCGACTTAGTTAAGGATGGTAAAAAAATATTTTTTTACCATCCTTTGTGCGAAAAAAAATAATAGCAAATACCAGTGTATTTACAAACGTTTGATCTCTGCACCTAAAGCATTTAGTCTTTGGTCTATGTACTGATACCCCCGGTCTATCTGCTCTATATTGTCTATAATACTGGTGCCTTCGGCAGACAAAGCCGCAATAAGCAAAGCTACTCCAGCCCTAATGTCTGGTGAGGTCATTCTGATGCCTCGCAGCATGATTTGTTTATTCAGCCCATTTACTGTAGCCCGGTGTGGATCGCAAAGAATAATCTGCGCCCCCATATCTATCAGTTTGTCAACAAAGAACAAACGACTTTCAAACATCTTTTGATGAACTAAAACCGTGCCTTTTGCCTGAGTAGCTGTTACCAGTACTATGCTCATAAGGTCAGGGGTAAAACCTGGCCACGGGGCATCGGCTACTGTAAGTATAGAGCCATCCATAAAGGTGTCTATCTCATAGTGGTCTTGTGCCGGAATATAAATATCATCTTTTTTAAACTCCATCTGGATACCCAAACGCTGAAACATGTGAGGTATTAGCCCTAACTGATCTATGCGGCAATCTTTGATGGTGAGTTCTGACCCTGTAATAGCAGCTAAACCAATAAAGCTGCCAATCTCAATCATATCGGGTAGCAAAGTATGTTCAGTGCCTCCTAGTTTATCTACGCCCTGTATTTTGAGCAAATTAGAACCTATACCTTCTATTTTTGCTCCCATGCGTACCAACATTTGGCACAGCTGCTGAATGTAGGGTTCGCAGGCGGCATGGTAAAGGGTGGTGGTGCCTTTTGCTCTGACGGCAGTCATAATAATATTGGCTGTTCCGGTGACCGACGCCTCGTCTAAATGCATATAAGTACCCTTTAGTTGGGTTGCATCTACATCATATATATTAGTTTTGATGTCATAGTTAAACTTTGCCCCTAGTTGCTGAAAACCCAAAAAGTGAGTATCGAGGCGTCGTCGCCCAATTTTGTCTCCTCCTGGTTTGGGTATGCGGCTACGTCCAAATCTTGCCAACAAAGGCCCCAGCAGCATTACTGAGCCTCGCAATGAGGCCGCTTTTTGTTGGTATTGAGCAGAGGCAAGGTAGTCGAGGTTTACATTGATGGCATGAAACCTATAGGTGCCTTCTTTTAGCTTGGTTACCTCTACCCCCATGTCCTGTACCAATTCTATCAACCGGTTTACATCCCTTATATAAGGAATATTGTGTATCACCATGGGTTGGTCGGTGAGCAGCGTAGCGCAAATAATTTGTAAAGCTTCATTCTTGGCTCCTTGAGGAGTGATCTCTCCGTTGAGCTTATTGCCTCCTTTTACTTCAAAAGATGCCATTAAGTTATAGGTAGATTTAAGGTTCTGTAGTATACAATTGTTTTGAATAGAAAGGTTGCAGAATTTTGGGTGAAATAAAAATTATAGACCTATTATTTTAGAGCGAAATACAATCTTATAGAAAGAAATTGGTCATTGAAAGCAACGACTTGAAGGGGGGAGAAAAGTGTGTGGTAAAAAACAGTACATAGAGAGGGAAGAAGCATAAAAAAGGGTGAAGTTTGTGATAAACCTTCACCCTATATAGTATTAAACATTAATAACTGAAGTTACGCAGACTTGGAAACCGTACACTAATTTTTAGCTATTAATATTTGCTTAGAAGTTAACTTTACCAGTTTTAAAAGTGCTTGAATAACAAGGCCTTTCTTTCCGCCTTAGTTTGTTAGCGTGAAGAAATTTAAGCAATGAAGCCGTTAAAAAATGATCACTGAGCGAGGCACGAGCGAATGTTTGAGCATTTTAGGCGCAATGGATTAAATTTTAGCGATCAAACTACAGCGGTGGCTTTTTTTGGTTCGTTTTTTTAGCTAAAGAAAATCCGTGATCCTCCGAGAGCAAGCTCGGAGTTGTGAACCGAACTTGCCTTCGGGGAAATGAACGGATGCCTGAGGTACACGAAATTCGGCTTTACCCTACAACTTAGCAGATCAACGTCCATTTTTATGTTGTAAAACCAGCAAAAAAGACAAGAAACGCCTAGTATAAAAAAGTGTACGGTTTCAAATACGCAGACTTGGAAATTACTGCGTAACTTCAGTTAATAATTAGTTCCGGCGTTTGCGCCCGTCGCTGCTTTTACGTCCGCCTTTGCTACGGTGCCCACCACTTTTGCCTTTGTCTTTTTGGTTGTCCAGTAGTCGGTCTTGCTTGATTTTGTCTACCAGGTCGGGGTGTAACGGCGTGCCCGAAATCTTTTCTATATGCCCCAATACAGTCTCATCGTCTATGTTGTCTTTGTTCCAGCTTATATAAAAGTTTTTCATCAAACGTGCTACATACACTACTGCTACCAGTTGGCTTTCTGGGTCTTCTTCTTCTAATGCCTTCTCTACCAGCAACTCTATATTTCTGCCGTAATGCTTATAATGCAATCGGTTAGAGTTGTACGCCAACATTTTAGGCTTTTTACCCAGTTTGTCTTTAGCTGGCATAGGGAAAGGGCTCTCTATATCTATTTCAAAACCCGACATAATATACAAGTCATCCCAAAGCTTGTTTTGAGTGTCTTGTGAATCACGCATGTTAGGGTTGATTTGTCGCATCAAGTCTATCAGGGTATAAGCATACTGGGTGCGTTGCTCGCGGTCTTCAAGGTTGGCTATGTAGTCGGCAATTTTTTGAATATTTCTACCATATTCTTTCATTGTCAACTTGGGGCGTTGGGTATTATAATTGAAGTTAGCAGAATTACTTTCTTTCAAAGGTTGATTCGCTGACTCCTGATTTTCTTCGTTCATCTTTTCAATTTTTTGAATATTAAATAAAATTTTATGAATTGAGTTGCTTTTTAGATGTGCAAACAAGAGAGGACGGACGGGGGCATGTTGCGGTTCGTCTCGAACTACTATTTGTTCATGTTGCAAACTTATTCATGAATTTTGAGTTTAGCAAAACTCAATAGTAAAGTTTTTTCTCCAGCTTTCTCAAAAGCAATCACTGCTTTGCGATCATTGTTATGTGCTTTTACCGCTTTTACCGTTCCCAAGCCAAACTTTAGGTGTTCTACCTTCATACCTGCCTGTAGGTTTCTGGTGTCGCTGGGTTTGAAATTGGGCGACGGTTTATGGGTAAAATTTTGCGCTGGAGCAGATCTTTGTGGTCGTAAGTTTTTTACAAAACTGGTATTTACGTGGTTCGCCGCATTGGTTTTGCCTTGTCCCTGTTCCAAAAAACGAGGGTCAATCTCTTTTAAAAAACGGCTGGGCTCACAGTTTTTTATTCGCCCATACTGGTAGCGACTGGTCGCAAACGAAAGGGTAAGTTTTTTTTCGGCACGGGTAATTGCCACATAAAACAAACGTCGTTCCTCTTCCAGTTCGTTGCGGCTCGATAGAGCCATTTGCGACGGAAAGAGTTCTTCTTCTAACCCTACTACATATACCTGCTGAAACTCCAGCCCTTTGGCAGCGTGTATGGTCATCAGAGTCACCTTTTCTTCGCCATCGTCTTCGGCTTCATCAGCACTGGTAGCCAGCGACACCTCCTGTAAAAATGCGCTCAAGTCTTTTTCCTGGTTATCAGGGTTGTCCACAAACTCTTTGATGGCGTTCAGCAATTCTTGTACGTTTTCGTAACGCGACAATCCTTCAATAGTTTTATCTTCGTAGAGGTCTTTCAACAAACCCGACTCTTTAGCCACCAGCGAGGCTGTTTCGAAAGCATCTAACTTGGTAGAAGCATCTTCAAACTTTTTGATCAGTTCGGCAAATCCGGCAATAGCTGTGGCAGCACGCCCGGTGACATATTTTCTAATATTACTGATAACTTCCCACAAGGGCAACTCACGTTCATAAGCAGTGGCCAATACTTTTTGCAAGGTAGTGTTGCCTATGCCTCGTTTAGGCAGGTTAATAATTCGCTTGAGAGCTTCTTCGTCTTTGTGGTTTACTGTGTAGCGTAAGTAAGAGATCAGGTCTTTGATCTCGCGACGTTGGTAAAACGATAAACCTCCTATAATTTTGTATTTGATATTGGCTTTACGCAAAGCTTCTTCTATGCTGCGCGACTGGGCGTTGGTGCGGTACAGTATAGCAAAGTCATTGTTGCCCAACTGATGCTGCATTTTCTCCTCAAAAATAGATTGCGCCACCATTTTCCCCTCCTCATTGTCCGACATCGCCTTAAACAAACGAATCAGGTTACCATCTTCGTTGGAGGTCCATACATCCTTTTGTAATTGGGCTTTGTTTTTGGCAATCAGCGAGTTAGCCGCCTTTACTATAGTTTTGGTAGAGCGGTAGTTTTGCTCCAGGCGAATGGTTTGCAGGGTAGGGTAGTCTTTCTCAAAGTTGAGAATGTTTTGAATATCGGCTCCCCGAAAGGCATAAATACTTTGGGCATCGTCACCCACTACACAAATATTATGGTGGGCTGCCGCCAAACGTCTTACAATCAAATATTGCGACAAGTTGGTATCTTGAAACTCATCGATGAGCAAGTATTTAAATTTTTGCTGGTATTTTTGCAATGCTGCCGGATGATCTCTGAACAATATATTGGTATTGAACAACAAGTCGTCAAAATCCATTGCGTTTGACTTGATGGCGCGCTCTTGGTAAATCTGGTAAATGCGCCCTATTTCAGGTCGGCGATACGCCCGGTCATCTTCGGCATAGATGGGGTTGTTTAGGTACTCACGGTAAGAAATAAGTCGGTTTTTTGCGCCCGAAATCCGGTTGAGTACTACATTGGCTTTGTATACCTTATCGTCGAGGTTGCGTTCTTTTACAATGCTTCTTATCAACGACTTAGAGTCATCAGTGTCATAAATAGAAAAGCTACTGGTGTAGCCAATTTTGTCGGCTTCAAACCGGAGTATTTTGGCAAAAACGGAGTGAAAAGTACCCATCCAAATATCTTTTGCCTTGTCGCCAATGATTTTTTCAATTCGAAGGCGCATTTCTCCGGCGGCTTTATTGGTAAACGTTAAAGCCAAAATATTGTATGCGGGCACCCCCGTACTTATCAGGTGAGCAATACGGTTGGTCAATACCCTGGTTTTGCCCGAACCGGCACCTGCAATAATCATAATAGGCCCGTCTTTATGCAATACAGCTTCCCGTTGAGGGTCGTTCAAACCTTTGATGTAATCATCCATTTTTGTCTGCTAATTATATCTGTTGTTTTGAGGTGTAAGTAGTGGCAAGTTTTTGATAATAAGCCTGCACCTTATTTAATTTTATGTTCTCAAAACGTATATAAACTTCAATACCATACAATGCAAATTTCATTATTTACACATCCTTCAAAGTTACAAAAAATACCAGATATTAAGAAACAAAGCCAAAGAGTGATGGTAGGAAAAAAACAGAAGGGGGAGGAAGTTAGGCAAAAAAAATCCTGCTCTTGGTTCAACAGCAGGAATAGTACAACAGGTTTGTCAGAACAAAGCATTTTTCTAGTTTTTTATCAGCCATTCCCTGGCTTCTTCTTCTGAGGTGAAATACCTTGTGTCCAGTGCTTTTCCTTCTTCCCCTTCCATTGCCTGTTCAATAGACATTTGCGAAAATATTTCTTCGGCAATGATAAAAGCAGCTTTTTTTATGCCTGCTTCTTTGGTTCTTTTGGTAATGTATTCATCTGTCCACTGTTGCAAATCAATGTCAATGGTATACTGAAAGTGAAGGGTATTGATCAATTGCCTGGATATTTTGTGGGTTTCAATCAACTCAGCCATTTTCACTAACTCTCTCTTGTAATCATCCTGCGTCATTATTTCGCTGTCTTTTAGCCAAATATTGTGCATTATACTTGCATCTTTGTCATAAAAGATGTGTTGATACTTGCTTTGGTAAAGATTTTCTTCCATTATGAGTATAAGGCTATGTAAAATAAAAGATTAATTGAGCCTGGTTGTAGGGTGGGTGAAATCAAAGTTGAGCATTTTGGGAATGCTAAACTGTAGGTTTTGCCATAAAAAAGGTTGTACTTTAGTACTTTTGGGAGGAAGCTTCAAAAATCTTTCCAGTTTGTAATGCCCCTGGCATAAGTGCTCATAGTAACGTAGTTGGGCAAGACTAACCACCACAAATGAATGAAATATGAATAGGAAATAAATGGCACTTTTCCGTTTATACCCAATATTTTGGAATAACCCAAAAGCTTTTGTTGTTTGTTCCAGCAATGCCTTTTTCATTGCTATAGTGGTGTCAAACTGGTTGGCAAAGTTTTTTATGCCCTGAGTACTGTCTTTGTGCAAATCATTGATGTCGTTGATAAACTGCACCAAAGCTCCCAATTCATACATCATTGTATGCTCTGAAGCGTCTATAGGCAACGGCAACACTGCCCGGCATAGTAAGGTAGTATACCCACATTTGTCTTTGAGAATTTGTATTAAATCTTCTGAGGGTAAGTCAGGCTCAAACTGGCGACGACTGGCTACTTGTGCCTCCAGCGATGCCCAGTAATATTCCTTGGTTTGGACTCGGTTGTCTGCCGAAAGACACGATTCAAACGCTTGAAAATACGCTAAGTACAGTTTTTCGAGTGGAGTTTGAGGTGTATGTTGATCAGGTGCATAGAGAAAGTTTTGGGTGTGCGCAAGGCTGCCTTCTGGCAAGTCGTCGATCAAAATATCAGAAATGCCCAGCAAAGCCCCCGAAAAAGCTGAAGCTTGTTGGGTGGCATGGTCTAATTTGGTTTGGTGCAGTTGGGCAAATTGCTCACTCATCCACAGGGTTTCTACCATATACCATTGCATTTTTTTATGCATACGTGGGGTAATACTCCCATCATTATACACCTCAGCTGCCTGTATAAAAGGCTGCATCATTTTTTGTGCTTTTTTGTGTAAAGCACCACTTTCACGGTTTGCCGAGCGCATATCAAGCGTAAGCTTGACTAAATGGTATAGGTTTTTGAAAAGGTTCATGGGCTAAAAAAAATTAAAAACTGCCTCCATAATGCGTAGTACCCTGCCAACCAATGCCACACTGGGGCAACCATCCGCGTACTTGTCTGAGTGTTTGTACATCAAGAGGATTATCTGATAGGTGAATGGCGTCCAGGTTACCAAGTTTGCCTAGTTCTTTGGGCAACTCGCCGATTTGGTTTTGGCTTAAATTTAACCAGTTAAGTTGCTTGAGTTGGACAATAGATGCAGGAATTGCTGTAATTTCACACCCTACCAATACAAGACTTCGTAGGGAAGACAATTGGCAAATATGCTCAAACATTTCTGTATCTACTTTGGCAAAACGAAGCGCCAGCGTACGCAATTGAGTAAGTTGATTTAAGTTGTTGGGCAATGATTTAATCGGGTTGTTTTCTAAAATCAAAGTGATTAAATGAGTCAATTCACCTACTGCTGTGGGTAATGTATTGAATTGGTTTTGGCTTAAGTCAAGATAATGCAATGCTTGCCAGTGTTGAACACTTTTGGGCAGGCTACGAAGTTGATTATTAGATAAGTTGACTTTTTCTAATTGAGCCAATTGCCCTATTTCTTCAGGTAAACAATGAAGTTGATTGCCGTTTAAAAGTAGTTCTTTGCATAAATTGAGTTCGCCTATTTCGGCAGGTAAGCTAGTCAGTTGGCAGCAGTCAAGCGATAAAAGAGTAAGTTGCTTCAGCTGTTTGATACTAACGGGCAGTGCCTTGAGTGGATTGTGAGACAACCGTAACTTTCTGAGTGGAAGCCTTACCACTTCTTCGGGAAAAACTTCCAGGTTGTTTGCGTAAAGATTTAGTTGCTCAAGTTTATATAAAAGCGTTATTTCTTGAGGTAAGTCTACCAAGGCGTTTCTTAAAAGGTTCAAGTGTTTGAGCTTGGTGAGTTGCCCAATGGCACGAGGTACTTTTAGTAAATTTTTATTTTTTATTGCGAGCCCACTTAACTTTTTCAAATGCCTTAATTCCAGCTCGTACTCAAGACAAAATAAAGGGTGTTTTCTGAGCAAAGTAGCTACTTTTTTTGTATAAAAACTTTTCAGGCTTTTGCAGAGTTGAAAAGCAATTTCTATGTTTGTCTCATCTCCTGTGAGCAACAAACTTTGAATTTTTTTAGAATCTTCTTTACTCATAGTAATGTTGCCGAAATAATGTCAGCAAATTTAAGTAAATATTTTTTCGCTAAACAAGGCACGGCAATATCCAGTGGATATTGAGCGAGCTTGAGGGATGGTCGGCTAATAGCAGCGCTATTCGGCTATTTTTCAACGATGTATAGCGACTAAAATATACAGTTAAAATGGGCAAGTTATTTTGACTGCATTACATATTATACCTCTATTCTCCTCTCAACATCTGCGGCAACCAAGTCACTATTTCGGGGAATAGCACCACTGCTGCAATAAGTAATAATTGAATAATGACAAAAGGCATAATGCCCCGATACAAATGCCCGGTTTTTACTTCGGGTGGGGCTACCCCTTTCAGGTAAAACAAGGCAAAACCAAAGGGAGGCGTCAAAAATGAGGTTTGCAGGTTCATTGCCATCAAAATACCCACCCACACCAAATCAAGCCCCATTGCCCTAAAGGTAGGCACTACTACAGGCACGATGATGAAGATGATTTCGATGAAATCGATAAAAAACCCCGCTACAAACATAATGAGCATTACCAAGGCAAGGAAAGTATATTTGTCGAGGTTACTAGAGTTGATCAGGTGTATAATGTAATCGTCGCCTTTGAGCCCGCGAAATACCAGCGAAAAAGCCGATGCCCCAATCAGAATAATGAACACCATGGTAGAAATATGACTGGTAGAACGCATAACCTGGCGCAATACAGGCAACGAGAGTTTGCCCTGGAATAAGGTGAGCAAAGTGGCTCCCATAGCCCCTACTGCGGCCGCTTCGGTAGGCGAGGCGATGCCCGCAAAGATAGACCCCAACACCGACACAATGAGCAATAAAGGCAATACAAAAGCCGATACTACCCGTATCCACATGCCCTCGGTTCTAAAAGCAGCCACTTCTTCTTTGGGCATGGCTGGAGCTTGCTGGGGGCGCACCAACGAAAAACCCACAATGTAGAGAAAATACAGCATGACCAGGGTAACTCCAGGAACAAAAGCTGCAGTAAACAAGTCGCCCACCGACACATTGAGCACACTGCCCAAGAGCACCAATACCACACTGGGTGGAATGATTTGCCCCAAAGTGCCCGAAGCGGCTATAGTACCTGTGGCGAGTTCTATGCTGTAGTTACGGCGGATCATGGTGGGCAAACTAATGAGCCCCATTGTAATTACAGTAGCGCCTACTACCCCAGTAGATGCCGCCAGCAAAGCCCCTACTACTACTACCGAAATGGCCAGTCCTCCGCGTAAACGACCAAAAAGCAATGCCATTGTTTCGAGCAGCCTTTCGGCAATGCCTGATTTCTCCAGCATAATGCCCATATACACAAACAAAGGCACCGCCAGTAGCACGTAGTTGGTCATGATGCCATAAATCCGCAACGATAACAGGTAAAAAAAGTCGAGGTTAAATACGGCAAGCCCTACCAACACCGACAAACCTCCTAATGTAAATGCCACCGGAAAACCTGCCAAAATGCTGATAAAAATGAGAATAAATAATTTGATAGGTAATGAAATGCCTAAGTCGATGCCTAAAAAACTAAACAAGGCAAGTAAAGTACCTACCCCAATAAAAACTGTACGCATCATAGCAAACACCTGGTTTTTACCTGCGTTTTCGTCTTCATGGTAGTGGCGTTCGTTGGCATCTTCCCAACGCTCGGCAAGGGGATGTAAGTCTTCGCCCATAAGCACCAGCCCAGACTCTAGTAACAACGCAATGGCTTGTAATAGCAAAAACACAAAACCTACAGGAATAGCCCCCTTGATTATGTATCGGGCGGGCAAACCGCCTGGGTCGGGTGAACCTTCGAGGTAGCCATAAGATACCAAGGTGTATTTCCAGGCAGCATAAATGATGACTATACAAAAAGGAATTAGAAAAATAACACTGCCCAACAGGTTGATCCAGGCCTTTTGTCGGGTGTTCATTTTCATATAAAATACGTCTACCCGCACGTGTTTGTCATGGCGCAAAGTATAACCCGCACAAAACAAAAATACCAGGGCAAACAAGTGCCACTCCAGGTCGAGAAAAGCTACCGAGGTGGTTTTAAAAACGTAGCGTTGGGTAACGTCGAAACATACCAATACTACCAAGGCAGTAGTAAGCCATGCGGTGTTTTTTCCCACCCAGTTGTTGAGGCGGCTTACTTGCAGAATATAGCTTTTGAGTAGGGTTTTCAAGGGTGTTAGTGATTAATTTTGACAATGAAGCCGGACAAGTGCCTGTTACTTCATGCTGTAATTTCTTTTCGGCGTCAAATATATAAATAATTGGCAGGTAGGCATAATCATTTATTGACAGAGTCAGGCAAACTACAAGTTTGGTATGGTGGTCATCAAGCCTATCAACTCTTTAAAACACTCGTTGGCAAAGTCAGGGAGCTGTTGCCATTGATCTAAGGGGAGTTTACGGCTCAGTTTTAAAAAAGGCATTTTTTGCAAGTGTTGTTGCAGTTGCTCAGGGTTAAAGTTGGCCAAAGGCAGGCAATTGTCTTCGCCAAAGTGATGTTCCCAGGGGGTAGTGTTTACACCAATGTACCAATTGTGGGCAGGCGTAAGCTTTGGTAGGTGGTGGGCAATGGCAGCGCGATGCAAATGCCAGCTTTTTTCGGCAAGCATGAGTGTACAGCTAAACTCGTTGCCCCACCAGCACATGGTACGAAAAGCAAATACATCGGCACGGCTAAACAGCTTAGGGTAGTCGAGCACCAAATAGGGCAGTTGTTGGTATTGCTCCCCTTTAGATATTTTACCTTGGGTTATATCTACTGCCTCAGGGAAATCAAACCCAAGGTCAGCTACTACTGCCTTTAATTGGGTTTGGGTGTTTTCCAGCAATTGGTGTACCTTGGTTGTGATCTGGTGTTTGGTCAATAAAAAATCAGTATCTTGCAAGTAATTCAGTTCTTTTGAAGAAAATGCCATCAGTTGAGTGTTTGGTTGCAGACAAATATAGGTGATTTGCGTTCAGTGAAAAAAGCCAGGGTGGGCAGATATACTTAAACAAAAATGGTTTTGAGGATGGATTTTGACTAATTGCCTGAATACCAACATTAATCAACCGAAGCTACAGCTTTGCTGTGCTGAGCTCACCGCAGGTAATCCTGTAAATCCTAAAACCGAGTCTACAGCTTGCTGTGACGAGCTCACCGCAGGTAATCACTTTCATCTTAGTATAATAGGGGAGAGGTAGATAAATAAACTTTTATGTCATAAAGGTTTGGGCGTTCCAAAAATATTATATACTTTTGCCGTCCCTTGCAGTAACACTATATGCTTACGTGGTGGAATTGGTAGACACGCTATCTTGAGGGGGTAGTGCCTATTACTGGCGTGGGGGTTCGACTCCCCCCGTGAGCACACTCAAAAGTTGATAACCCTTTGTAAATCTGAGATTTGCAAGGGGTTTTGTTTTTTACGGGGTACAGTTTTGTCTGTAAACTCCTTGATTAAATAATTCATTCGGTTAAACCATTGTTTTCTTAAAAATAGTATTTTTTTTAAGAATTTCTCAAATCTATAAATCACAAACTTTTTAAAAATCACCCTACACAGGATTCATCTTTTTGAGATATTTATCCTGATAATTCCATTCCTCAGTTGAATATAAAATTTTATTAGTGAACAGTCGTGCCTTTACATAATGGAGATCTGTTCGTATCCCTCCCAGTAAGTACATGTTTACATCTGCTATTAGCTAGCTTACCTTTGCATCAAAAAGATATGAATAAAGAAAAGAAAATGTTTGGTTTGATAGAGCTGTGGGAGCAAAGTGGCCAAACTCAACCTGTTTTTTGTGCAGCTCAAGGTGTAAGCCTGGCCAGCTTTGGTTACCCCGATGAATCGCATTAGTCAAAGCTTAAAAATCCGATAAAATCATTTGAACCATGTTTGGCTTTTCTCTTATTTGATAACAACATTGTTTTTCAGCGATTTCTACCAATACTTCACCTTTGTTTGTCATCAACATCAGGGGTAAAAATGAGTTGATGAACTCACAGAGCCTAAGAATGCTGACTTGCCTATCTTTAACTCTCTTCTGTAGATAATTAAAGGCAGGCATTACAACCATTGTTACCATCAAAAGCGATGCATAGATGAAAAACATAGCTTTAAATGCAGTCATGTGATTTTCCAACAGGTTTTTACCCAAACCCAAGTGGCTTTTCCACCCTTTGAAAAGTATTTCGATATACCACCTGCATTTATATGCCTCTATAACTTGTTCAAGTGTCCATATTTCTTTGGGAACATTAGTGATAAAAATATGGTAGCTTAGGAGCTTCATA
>NZ_CANLRP010000018.1 GCF_947493425.1 uncultured Microscilla sp.
ATGGCAAGTTTTTTTAACGAAGCATGTCCAAAAAAGATGAGGTTAAGAATGTAAATTTATTTTGACACCGTTCCTAAATATATTATGTTAGCAGTGTGTTATGTTTTTTGTGTTGATTATAAAACCAAATGCAAGTGGGTTTGTACATATTGAGCAGACTGGCGCAAGGCATCGCAAAACCAGGATACTTCGCAATGAGGTGTAGAAGAAAAGTAATGCAAGATTTCTTCGTCTTTCATTGTCAAAATATCTAACCATTGATAGTGCAACGCCAAAAATAGTAGTTGTTTTACCTGGGCATGCGTAAATGGTGCATTGGCTACCCGCAACACAATAGGTGGGCTCAGCTCAGCGCCAAAAATACTCGCCAGTGTCTGAAGCCCTCCAGTAATATCACGTTGATCTTCGGTAAGGTCAAAACGTTGATGGCTTACTTGCCTAGTGGCAAGATCAATACCCAAACAATCGCGGTTTTGCTCAAGAGGGTTCCCTGTATTGAACCAAAGATGGGCTTTGTATATGTACCCGTCAGCGCTTGCCAAAGACCGTTGGGCAACCCAGGCCTTGAATAAATCAATAATAGTTTGCGTGTTTGTATCTATTGCTTCCTGGTGTTGAGCATTGGCACCTTGGGCAAACAGTTGCATTTCCCCTTTGAATTGGTGGGTTACCACATCGAAAAAAGCTTCTACACAAACAGGCTTACTCAAATGGCTCAGCACAGTTATGGGTACTCCTTGTTGATTTTTACCCGTTACAATCGCAATAATGCAAGAAGTGGCTCCATCAGAATACAAGTAGCGTACCAAGTGGGGTTGCAGTAGGCTGGCGATGTAATAGTGGTCTTGTGGAACATAACAAAACCCGGTAGGAATACGGGCATTTTTCGTTGTTTGAGCAGACATATTATTCATTGATATGTTTGGGGATATATGATAAGTAAACCTACAAAAATAACCTGAGCCATAAAACGGTATCTTTGCCGAGTGGACTTCCTCAAAAAACAGTTCCATAGCTTAGGCTATGCAAAGGTTTAGCTAAAGCAGAGCTCGGCACAGTAAAACTGTAGCCTCGGTTTTTGACTCGCCCACTCAACAAATGTTTTGTTTTATTGGCACATCTTATTTTTTCCGCTTTACTAATGTAAAAACTCTACTGGGGCTTATTTTTCCCTAGTAAAATCCAATCTTTAGTAGTATTGCTATAGCTCACATAGTATAACCTGCCGCCTTGCTTTTTCAGCGCAAAAGTTCCCATCAAATTTGGTATATCATAACCGCTTACTTTGCGAAGTGCCTGGGCATACACCATTCTTACCTCCAGCAATACCCCTCCTTCTTTGAGTTGTTGCATCAATGTATAAAACAAACGCGCCATGGGGACGTGCTTGCGAATGGGCGAGTATAAGTAGATAAAGTCAAACTGTTGGTAATAATTGGCAGCAATGGTGAGCGCGTTTCCCCATCTGATACTCATTTTTTGGCGCTTGATCATAGGCTGCCAATAATGCCTGCTTATGCTTACCAAGGTTGAATCATACTCAAGCCCTTCGCTATGGTCAAAACCTAAACAAAGTGCTGCGTATAGTTTTTCCCCGTTGCCCGATCCAACATCTACAAATGTACGGTGTTGAGGCTCTTTTAATACTTGGATAAGCTCCGCAAAAGGTTTCATGCGATATAAAATACCTCCCCAATAGCTGGTATCCAAGTGATTGATGTGGTTATCGGCTTTTTGGCATATCGCCGAAATCAATCGAAGCTTACGGGCAAGCAAGGGCTTCTTTTGTCGACAATGTTGGTACACTTGCCAGGCGCCTATTTGCAAACTGTCTAGTTTTTGGCTCAGCAAGGAGTCTTCACTTTCCCAGGCTTTTTGTTGCCAAAATATTTGCTGCGCTGACTTTACGCTTGTTGCTTCAGTGTTGTCTGTAGGCTGACAAGCCCAACAACTAAGCAGTACCACTACCGTTGCCCCCCACCATTGCCTGTCACTCATTCGTGGTTGGCGTTATTTTCTAAGGTCTTAAAAGCTATCCCCATATAGTTGATAATGTCTGATGCCATCAAAGAATATTGCCCTTCTGCTTTAGCAGCAAAATCTCCAGCAAGCCCGTGTACATACATGCCCAAAGCGGCCGCTTCAAAAGGGGTATAACGTTGAGACAAAAGCCCTGTAATAATACCCGTGAGCACATCGCCCGTGCCTGCGGTTGCCATACCAGGATTACCTGTAGAGTTAAAGTATACTTCTCCTTTGGGGGTTGCCAGTGCCGAATGCGCTCCTTTTAGCAATACATACACGCGATGTTTTTGGCAAAAAGCCTTGAGTGTTCTTAGACGGGCGTAGTCGGTGCTGGTGCGCCCCACCAATCGTTCAAACTCTTTGGGATGTGGCGTAAAAATACTGTATTCGGGTACATTCGTAAGTAGTTTGTCTTTGTTCTCGGCAATTAGGTTAATGGCATCAGCATCTATTACCATAGGTTGTTGTGCTTTTTCAAGCAACTTGGTAAGGCAACGTAAAGTATTGCCATGCTTTCCCAACCCTGGGCCTATGCCTATGGCACTGTATTTTTTATCATCGATAGACGGAAAGTTAGACACATACTGGGCGTGGGCATCCAGCGACACCATGGCTTCTGGCAAAGCAGTTTGCAATACATTGTAGCCTCGTGTAGGCAAATGAACTGTAAGTAAGCCAGCTCCTGCCCTTAAGCCTCCGTGTACTGCCATCACTGCTGCCCCCATTTTGCCTTCGCTGCCAGCAATCATCAAGGCGTGGCCAAAAGACCCTTTGTGCGAAAACTTAGAGCGTGGTTTGAATATTTTTTGGGCAAACGCTGTGTTTACATAGTAATTGGTAGTAGGAGCATCGGCTATAAATGTTTGGTTGAGTCCAATAGAGACTGCTTCCCAAGAGCCTACAAACTTGTCGTTGTGTGGCAATAACAAGGCAAGCTTGGGTAGTTCAAAACTGATGGTATAATTTGCCCTTACAATGACTCCACTGCTCAAGCTATCGGGCGACAGCCCAGACGCTATGTCTACGGCAATGAGTGTGGCACCACTGCGGTTCATTTTCTTTACTGCTTGTGCAGCTATGCCTTCTATAGCACGGTTAAGCCCCGAACCAAACAAAGCATCTATCACCACAGCATTGGCAGGAATATCGGGTAAGTGAGCTTCTTCGGTGGCTTCTATAATGGGGTGCTTTTTTTTGAGACGTTCATAGTTTTGGTCGAAGTCTACTGAGGTAGTTTTGGCATAACGCACCACACAAGTAGTGACCTCGTATTGGTTGCCCAACAGCAAGCGGGCAATTGCCAATCCATCGCCCCCGTTGTTGCCCAACCCACAAAATACAAACACTGGGCGCTTGTGGTTGTTTTGGCTAAAGCCTTTTCTTAAAAACCAATTGGTAAAAGCTACCGAAGCCCGTTCCATCAGATTGATAGACGAAATGGCATCTTGCTCGATGGTGTATGCATCTAGTTCTTTGGTTTGTTTGGCAGTAAGAATTTTCATAGTGTAAGTCGTTTTTTAGTGGGGTATTTGTGCACCCAATCAAATAATATGCTGCTATAGCAAGCGGCAAAGTCAGGCGGCAAAGTCAGTTGGTAGCACCAAAAAATCTACGCATTTAGTCACAAGTAATAGGGTATCAGTGCACATTGATGCTAAAAGTAGTCATCAAGTCTGCAATAAGTTGATATTTAAAGCCTGAACTGTGATATTTTGTAGACAGCAGTAATCTATTAAAACAAAAGCCAAACCATTGCAGGGCTTAGCTTTTGTTTTTTTAGTAACTCAAACTATCTACAACGTTGCCAGCCACTTTTGGGCAGGCTGACTTTTGTTAAAAATCTCGATGTCTAAGTCTGTGCTCAGGTTACGCAAACAGTTTTTGGCGATACTTGTACCCAAAATACTTTTGGCGTTGACCAATGCCACATGTTCAAGCCCTGCCTTTACGATTGCCGGGTAGAACTCGTCTTCCAGCCAAAACTGGTCTTGCTCATTCAAACGGGTTTGTTCGGTATTGTCAGAAAGCCACTTAGAGAGGTTTTTCTCTTTAAAAGTATCGATCAACGTCAATAAAGGTTTTCTGAATGTATCTAGCTCTACCTTGGCTCCAAAATAAAGCTTCCACTCTTCGAGAATAGCATTGAGCTTTTCGTCGTAGGTGATTTTTAAAAATTCACTGTCAAAAACTACCATATTTAAAATTAATGATTAATGATCTGGTACAATGATAAATGCTCCAATGTTATTAAGGAACATGTTCAAAATAAGTGTCGAGATTGAGGGCGTATACTCGAGGCTGGCTGAGGCACTTTTAGCCTTTGGCAGAGCTCAGCGCAGCAAAGCTGCAGCTATCGGTTTGCAGTCGTAGCCATAGCTACGGCGAAAAAAGCTCGTAGTCCCGACGGAACTGCCGGGGTAACGAAAGTCAGTAAAGAGAACCGCAGAACGAAGTTCAAGCTCTGCAAAGCTAATATGTTCTAAACCGGACAGCTTCAAAGTCCCGATTTCTTATCGCATTGGTCAGGGCTTAAAATTCCGCCTGTAAAAACCAGCTTCAAGTTGTGTTGAATCACAATTTTTATGGAATCGTTCAAAACTCTTTGCTCGTTTTTATGCCACTTTTTACGAATATTAGCCCCAGTGGGGCGAAACCTTGGTAGAAAAAATAAACGAAACGAGACACGGCTCCGTAGGAGTTGCGCCTAAAAGAGTCGTTTTTGATGATTTTGACGGTATTTTAAGTGTTCGTAAAATTAAGCTTTGACGCATGCGATTTCTTATCGGGGTTATTGTTGAGGGCTACGCCCGAAATCCCGTTTACGGGACGATCACGTTCCTAAGCGTAAAACCTCATCAATGACTCGGCTACGCATACCGGTTTGGCTTGCCCTTCACGCTCAAACGTGGCCGTAAAAGTAGCCTGTAAACCTCCTTCTACCTCTTTGTATGCCGAAAAAACAAACTTTGACCGTACTTTGCTTCCTGTAATCACTGGAGACATAAAGCGCACTTTATCGGTACCATAATTTAAACCAAACTTTACTCCTTGCACATCCAACACCTCGTTTAGGAGTTTAGGCAACAACGATAAGGTTAAAAAACCATGGGCAATGGTAGTACGGAAAGGTGATTCTTTTTTGGCTCTTTCGGTGTCTACATGTATCCATTGATGGTCGCCAGTAGCTTCAGCAAATTTATTTACCCTGTCTTGTGTCACTTCTATCCACTCTGAGGTACCTACTTCTTTGTCGAGGTAGGTTTTCAATTCTTCTAATCCATTTATGACAAGCATATCAATTGATTTACTTTTTGGTTCATGTGAGTTCATTCTTTTGGGTTCAATATATAAATTCAAGCAATGAGATACAAACTACAGACAAGGGTTATTTTTATTGGTACAAAAACAATCTACTCACTGTCAAGCCATTACAATTAAGTCATCATCCATGCGCCCTGATAAATTATCATTGCCCTACACCGCTATGTCTTCTACTTTCCTCCTCTTTTGTTTTTGCCTGTTATAAATCACATTCAATAGTTTTATAACTAAAAATTATGTTAATTAAAATACTCGTAGATTCTTGTCTTTTTTTTGTAATTTGTCGGTTGTTAGGAGCTTGTTTAAAATTAGCCAAAAGGCAGAGCTCGCCTTCGGCTCGGTTCAATGATTAGGCTTTTTACGCGATTTTTCTGATTATATTTTGTCAGATGTTTCAGCAATAGCTAGGCTATTCCTTCAAAATCTGACGCATCTAATCCAAAAACTCATCATAAAACCTCCTATAATCGAAAATTTAAACAAGCTCTAAGTTTTGAAAGCCAACAAATGTCAAAATCAATCATGAACAAGCAAAAAATTGTAGTATTAACCGGGGCAGGCATCAGTGCCGAAAGTGGTATCAGTACTTTTAGAGATTCTGATGGGCTATGGGAAAACCATGATGTAATGGAAGTAGCATCGCCAGAAGGTTGGCAAAAAGACCGTGCACTGGTACTAGAGTTTTATAACCAACGCAGGGCACATGCCTTGGCAGCCCAACCCAATGAAGGCCACCTGGCGCTGGCTCGGCTAGAAGCAAAGTATGAGGTGGTCATCATTACCCAGAACATAGACGATCTGCACGAAAAAGCGGGCTCTAGCAATGTATTGCACCTACACGGTGAACTAGGCAAAGCGCGTAGCACTACCAACCCCGAACTGGTATATGACTGGGGCAATAAACCCATTAATATAGGCGACAAATGCGAAAAGGGTTCACAATTGCGTCCACATATTGTATGGTTTGGCGAAGCAGTACCTATGATGACGGTAGCTATCCAAGAAACGCACTCTGCAGATATTTTTATAGTAGTGGGCACTTCGTTGGCAGTATACCCCGCTGCAGGTTTACTTGATGAAGTAGATACTGACGTACCCAAGTATATTATAGACCCTCGCATGCCCAATGTACGCGCTCGTCCTCACCTACACTTGATAGAAGAAAAAGGCTCGGTAGGTGTGCCAACTTTAGTAGACAAACTACTAGCCAAGGTTTCTTAGTAAGTAGCAGCAAGTCCTTAGATACCGATGAATATCGGTGCAATTAGCTATAAGCTACAAGTAAAGATAACTCTCTCATAATATGACAGTTATACTTGCATATTAGGTGTATTTAATTTTGTCTTGGTACATAATGCAGTCAAAATAACTTCCCCATTTTAACCGTATATTTTTTTTACGAAGCATGTCCAACAAAGATGAGGTTAAGAATGCGTATTTATTTTGACACCGTTCCTTAAGTAAAACTTCCAGAATAGGCTAACCTATAGAACAGTATCTGAGGCAAAAAAATATGCTGTTCCCATAGGCTACTTTATTTTTTACGTTTTATTGGCGACAAGTAGCAATGTTTTATATAAATGTACCCTTCTTGTGGCTACTTGTCGTTTTAAAATAATTAAAAACAAGGAGGAAAAATAATAAAAAACAGGTTAGAACAGAAGTCGTTTGATTTTTCCACAAAAAACTAGTAAGTTTAAGTAATATGTCTGTCTTCTGAACGGGATGACGGCAAAAGCCATTGAGGAATCATATAATAATACTTATCAAGTAAGTAATCTGCTTAGGAATGGTGTAAAAATAAATTTCTATAGTAACGCTAAAATATTTTGTTGCTAGACGCGGTACGGCAATATCCAGTAGTGCAGTCGGTAGACTTTTAATAAAACAGCTTTTTACACCTGCCAGGTTTTGAAAACCTGGCAGGTGTGGGTAGACTTCTCTTTATTATAGGTTTGCAAATATTAAATTTCAACTGCCTATACTAGTGGATATTGAGCGAGCTTGAGGGATGGTCGGCTAATAGCAGCGCTATTCGGCTATTTTTTAACAAAGTATAGCCTCAAAAGATGAGGTTAAGAATGCGTATTTATTTTTTTTCCATTCCTAAGGAATGGAAAAAAAATAACTCTTCAGTTTGGGAGTGATCTTTCATCCTGATACTTCGTTACCCCGAAATCGGCAACTTATTTTCTCACCATTCCTTATAAAATTTTTAAATTATAATTTGGGCTAAAAAAGCGACTTTTCACTCCAAAAATACGCTTTAAACTCTACACTCGCTTGTGAGAGCTCGCCCATACATTAATCATCAGGGCAAAATGGCATATCTTAGACTCAGACTATATCATTATTATTTTACCTTGACAATTGCCTGCCTGTTGTCATTCCCCCTTTATTGCCAAAACACTCCTTCCGATAGCTTGTTTTATTTACTCAAACAAGCCCGAAGAAAAACACCCCTAAACCATCAACTTCAACTTAACCTGCTCAACCAAATAGGTGAACAGCTTCTCAAAGAAGGATCAAGCGATGCTCTTAAGTATATAAGACAAGCGTTGGTACTGGGCAACAAAACCAATCACCGGACTGACAAACTACGTTCGTTGATCATGTTTGGACTTTACCACCAACACAACAACCGCCCCCAAAAAGCCATAGAATACTTTAATGAGGCGTTAAACTCAGCCAAGAAAAATAAATTTCACGCCCGGTCTGCCGAAATTTCGTCCCACCTGGGCGAATGCTACCGTTCGTTTAACGAAGTACAAAGCAGCATTTACCACTACTTCGAGGCCGCCAGTTTTTACCGAAAAATTCCTGATGACAAGGGATACATCAAAGCAATTAACAATATAGCGGGGGCATTTTATGATATTCGCGAATACCGTAAGTCACTTAAGTACTTTAAACAAGTAATGGAAAGTGCCGAAAAACTCAAAGACAGCCGAGCCTTGATGGCTGCCTTAAACAATGTAGGCAGTGCTTACAATGAGCTGGGTAGCTACGAAAAAGCCCTTGAGTACCTTAAAAAAGGCGTAAAACTAGCCAACGAACAGCAAGGCAAACCAAGAATAAAAGGAGCTTTAATGAGCAGTATCGGTGAAGTTTACCTCAAACAAAAAGAGTATGGAGTGGCACTTAAATATTTTGATAAAGCCTGGAAAATAGCTCAAGACGTGCAATACCCACACTTGATAGTAATTGTGGGGCGTGACCTTGCCCAGGCGCATGCTGCTCAAAAAAATTACTCCAAAGCTTTGGCTTACGGATTGAGCAGTTTGAAAACTTCGCAGCAAATGAAAGATGTGCATCAAATGCAACTCAACTATGCGCTGTTGTCAAAAATCTATAAGCAAGACAAAGATTTCAAACAAGCTTTGTTTTACTATGATAAATACCATCAACTGCACGACTCATCGAGCCACAACGCCCAAATAGAGGCAATGCGCCGTTTGGAACTCAAACACCAAAACGCGCAAAAAGAACAAGACATCAAATTGTTGATCCAGGAAAAAGAAGTGCAAAAAGCTCGTTTCCAACAAAAACAAAATACAATTTACCTGAGCATTATCATATTTTTGGTGTTGCTTATTCCTACCTTGCTCTACTACCGCTATCGCCGCAACAAAACCCACACTCGTCTATTGTTTGAAGAGAGGAACAAAGTTATTGCATTGCAAAACGAAAAAATCCAAAGCCAAACTTATCACCTGCAACGCAAAAACGAAGAACTGAACACTAAAAACCAAGAACTGACAGACCTTAATCAAGAAAAGAATTTATTGGTAAGTACGCTTGCTCACGACCTTCGCAGCCCTGTAAACCAAGTAAAGGGTTTGTTACAACTTACTCAGCTTACGATTAACCCAGCAGACGAAACTGCCAACTATTTGCAAAAAGCCTTACAGTCTACCGATAGGCTCAGGGATATGATAGACCGGATTTTGGATTTAAAAGTGTTGGAAGAAAAGCAGCTATCAATGCAGTTAGAAAGCTTGGACTTGCACGATGTACTTACAGAAGTTGTACAAAGCTTTGCCAATGCTGCACACAAAAAGTCTATCACACTTTACTTGCCTCCTGCTAGTTTGGAGACCTCTTTTCGGGCACACCTCGATAAAAATTACACCCTCCAGGTTTTTGAAAACCTCCTATCAAATGCCATCAAATTTTCGCCTGCCCACACACAAGTATCTATAGACCTGAGGTGGCACCAAAACAAAGTACGTATTACAGTACAAGATCAGGGCCCCGGAATCAGCACGGAAGATCAAACCCGACTGTTCAGGAAGTTTCAGCAGTTAAGCGCCAAGCCTACCGCCGGCGAAACTTCTATAGGGCTGGGCTTATCTATTGTCAAAAAATTTGTAGATGCTATGCAGGGCAAGGTTTGGTGCAAAAGTACCCCCAACGAAGGCTGTAGTTTTATTGTAGAATTTGACCGGGAATTGAGTTAATACACTGTCAATTAACCAGATACTTATTTTGAACATTCAATAAACAAAAAAGCGACTCGCTCCAACGCAAAAATTAAATTTTACAATGGAGTGAGTCGCTTACTTTAGCGTTTATAATCAATTACTTACCCGCCAAAAGTTTGCGGTAACGCGCCATATTTTTAAACAACTTCAGGGCTTCCTGTACTTCTTTGTCACGCTCAAAAGTGGCTTCTATTTGCCCCTCTTCGAGGTAGTAGCGTAGCACAATCTCAAGTTCAAGTTGTTGCTTGATCTCAGCTTTGAAGGTAGTAAGGTCAATGGCTTTGCTTGCCGTCATTTTTTTCTTTACCGACTCTATCTGGGCTTTTATCTTGCTATAGGTTTTCTCTTTTTTGGCCTTTTCGACCAGTGCCTTGAGCGACTTTTCTACCTTGGTAGTGTAGCTGTACTGTTTGCCTTTGAGCCATTGTACAAAATCTTGATATTCGGCATTGCTCAACTGAAATGCTTTAGCAGGCTTAATTTTTTTATGCTTGCCTACGTACGCAGTCACATAATCAAAAATCAACCCTTGCTCAAGCAATGTAGTAGTAATCAAGGCAAGTTTACGAGCCTTTACTGGCACATCAGGGTCTAGTCCTACTCCATCGTATACTGTACGTCCGTTTTTGGTTTTAAAAGGCTTTTTCAACGAATCAGCCATTCTATCATGCAACGCACCTGCGTCATGATCACTGTAGTCAATGGCCTGAATGCAGCGCCCACTCGGAATATAATACTTAGCGGTGGTAATTTTTACCTGAGAATTGTAAGACAACGGTCGGGGAATTTGTACCAAACCTTTGCCAAAGCTTCGTTGCCCAATAATAATCCCTCGATCAGAATCTTGTAAAAACCCAGCCACAATCTCAGACGCAGAAGCACTATTGCCATTGAGCAACAACACCACCGGAATCTCCAGATCCATAGCTTCACCCATTGTTTTGTAGCCTCGGTTAAAATCCTTTACCTTGCCTTTAGTGTTTACAACCTCTACCCCTCTGCCTACAAACATATTGCAAATATTTACTGCTTCTATTACCAGTCCCCCAGGATTGCCACGCAGGTCGAGCACCAGCTTTTTCATCCCTTCCTTTTTCAGTTTTTTAAACGCATCTTTTACTTCTTTGGAAGCTGTGCGGGTAAACCCCTGTAGTTTGATGTATCCCACTTCACTGGCAAGCATGCCTGAGTAAGGCACATCCTGTATTTTGATGTTTTGACGGGTCACTTCAAACTTTTTTCGGGTGGTTTCGCCAGGTCGGGTAATCATCAAACTCATTTTGGTGCCTGCCTGCCCTTTAAAAATCTTGTCGATTTCTTTAGTAGATTTGTTCTGAATATTGATACCGTCTACCTCTACAATTTCGTCCCCTATCTTGAGTCCTGCCTTATAAGCAGGCGATGCTTTGTCATATTTTACAATAATGGTTTTGCCTTTATAAGTACGAGACACTACCCCTATGCCCCCATACTGTCCGGTATTTTGGGTGCGGTAATCCTCTATTTCGTCTTCGGGGATATAGTTGGTATAAGGGTCAAGCGACTTGAGCATGCCATCCAAGCCATTTTTCATCACAGTACTTGGGCTCACATCGTCTACATAGTTTTGGTTAACCTCCCGATACACCTGTGCGTATAACTCCATGCTTTTAGCAATCTCAAAATATTTGTCTATAGGTCTGAAAGCCAATAAACCAACAAACAGGAACACGGCAGTTATTACTATATATTTTTTCTTGATAAACTTCTTCATTGCGCTGTCTTTGTTTGATTATATAAACAAGTGAACCTATTTTCGGGCTTTTTTACTGATTGTCAAGGCTTGTTTGTAATCGTTCATGCTACCTAGCAGTTTCAAGGCAGCCTTGAGCTCAGCGTCTGCTCTAAACGATACTTTAGTAAGGCCTTTGTTTAAATAATAACGTGACACAATTTCCAGTTCCAACAAATGCTTGATGTCTTTCTTAAAAGTGCTCAAGTCTTTCTCTTTATTATGCGACACCCTTGTTTTTAGATTGCCCAACTCCCCTTTGATTCTACTAAAATATTTTTCGCTTTTTGCTGTTTTTTCCAGTGTCTTCAGGCTTTTTTCTACTTCGGTCACATAATCATAGTTTTTGTTTTGCAACCAACGCACAAAAGTTTGGTATTCTGCCTCGGTCAATTTAAACGCCTCGGCTTTTGCAATGCTTGAGTTTTTAGAAGCATACAAGTTGGCGTAGTCAAACAGCAGCCCTTTGTCTAACAAGCTATTCACTATCGGGGCATACACTTTCTCTTTTATTTCAACATCAGGCGCCAAACCATTGCCATCGTATACTACTCTACCACTTTTGGTTTTAAAAGCCTTTTTCAAAGAATCGGCAATTTTGTCGGCAGACCCATCTGCATTGTGTTTGCTATAGTCCAACGCCTGAATACAACGCCCACTAGGAATGTAATACTTTGCGGTGGTTACTTTCAACCGGGCGTTGTAAGCCAACAAACGGGTGGTTTGTACCAAACCTTTACCAAAGGTGTTTTGCCCGATCAATACTCCCCGGTCGTAGTCTTGTACCACCCCGGCTACAATCTCTGAGGCAGAAGCACTGCGATTGTTTGTAAGCACTACCAAAGGAGTTTTGGTGTCATAAGAACGGTTCAAAGCACGGTAAGTCTGATTGATTTCTTTTACTTTTCCCTTAGTACTTACCACCTCTTGGTTGCGTTCAATAAACAAATTGGAAATATTGATGGCTTCGCTCAACAGCCCTCCGGGGTTTCCTCTCAGGTCAAGTACAATTTTTTTGGCGCCTTTGGCTTTCAACTTGTGCAATGCCTTGCGCACCTCGCGTGATGCTCCTTGGGTAAAGTCAGTCAATTGAATATACCCTACATCTGAAGCTATCATGTCATAAAAAGGTACATTGTCTATTTGTATTGTTTGCCGCTTAAGCGTCATCTGAAGGTTACCTTTACCTACCCTGCTTACTTTCAGTTTAATGGCAGTACGGGGCGCGCCCTTGAGCAATTTACTTACTTCGGTAGTTGACTTACCTTTGAGCGGTATGCCGTCAATGGCTATTATTTCGTCGCCAACCTTAAGGCCAGCTTTGTGTGCCGGAAAGCCCTCATAAGGCATAATCACCAAGGTTTTGCCGTTGCGATTACCAATGGTAGCTCCTATGCCTCCGTATTGTCCGGTAGTCATTGTACGATAATCGGCAAGATCTTCTTCGGGAATGTAATTGGTATAGGGGTCAAGCGATTTGAGCATGGCATCTACCCCGGTTTTCATGAGTTTGGTGGGATTTATCTCGTCTACATAGTAGGTATTTACTTCCTTGAAAAGGGTAGCAAAAATGTCCAGGTTTTTTTGAATTTCGAAATACTTGTCGTTAGTACTGGGTTTAAAGGCAAACAAACCTGAAACAACAAGTAACAAGGCGATGCCCAGCATTTTGGTTTTTTTGGTGATCATACGTGGTTCACTTTTTTTAAACTATTGTATAAATTTTACAGGGAATAGGGGCTCCTGATGGTTGATAAAATAAGCATTACTGCCTTACTCAATATACTAAATAGTATATATCTGTAGTGTTTACTTACCAATTTTAACAATTATTTATGGTAAATAAGCGCCCAGTCATCATTAAATATAGCACATTGGCATCTATCACTGGTTATGATTGGGTGGATGAAGCTGTCTCATAATCATTTTCAGAAAAATATTATTTTAATGATTGATCATACCTGACAGGTTTTGTAGCATAGACAATTGAAATTTAATATTTGCATCAAGTATTTTAAAAGCCTACTTGCCTATACCTGCCAGGTTTCGAAAAACCTGGCAGGTATAAAATGCTATTTTATTAAAAATCTACTGACTGCACTAGGAAACCTGTCAGGTATAAAATACTTTAAAAATCGTTTTTCCTTTAAGGAAACTTGCCAAGACTTGAGTTATGAGACAGTCCCCACTACAAAGCTATCAACAATATAATACAGGCATTGCTTTTCGATCCTTTGGTGAGGTGTTCAAAATAAATGTCTGTCTAACCTACATAACGCTGCCGTCAGTCAACTATTTATAAAGCAACAAAAAACCATCACTAAAGAGGCATTACTTAAAGCCCAATGATCTCTTTAACAAAATCTATCCTTTCAAACGTTCAAAGACTGAGATTGTTTTTCGTTCTATCGTATCAAAAGGCAGCTTTTCTTTGGCAATGTACACAAATGCTATATACGCAATTTTATAATTACCTGCTTCATCGTGCAACAAGTGTTTGTTGAGGCGATAGGCTTCTTTGAGCAAACGCTTGATGGCATTACGGTCTACGGCTCGTTTGAAGGTGCGTTTGGGTACCGTAAAAAGTACTTGGGGAGGAGTGTTTGACGGGGTAGGATGTAGAATATACTTGACCTTGATTGGATACACAAATGCGTCTTTGCCTTTGGGAAAAAGAGACTGAATAATTTTTTTACTTTTAAGACGCTCAGTGACGGGAAATCCAAATTTCATGGTGGGTTGGTCATAAAAAAAGAAGTTAAACCATCTGGGTGTTTGACAACAAACCAAAGGAGAAGAGTGTGGCTTGTAATGAACAGTTAGATAATTTAACTCCTTAGAAAATAAGATAAAAGTACATGGACTAAGAAAGATTAACGTTTAGTCTTCTTAACCACTCTCTTACCTCCTTTTAATAGAATTACGCTGTCGTTATGAGAAATACGACGCTCACCTTTATGGCGTCCCTCAGAAGATACGCTCAACTTCTTTCTACCTTTAGCTCTGCGACGTGATAATGTCTTCTGTCCATTCACGTCTTCCATGCGCGATCTAAAACCGTGCTTGTTTCTTCTTCTTCTATTTGAAGGTTGGAATGTTCTTTTCATTTTTCTAAACTACGTTCTTATTTAAGGGTTGCAAATATAGTTGGTTATTTTTTGAACAGCAAACTTAGCCTTAACTTTGCTTTTAAAAATTTGCTCTTTGTAGGTTTTCTTTAAAAAAGAAAGAACAAAATCTATGGAAAACGCAAAAAACAAAGATATTTGACTCAAAATATATTTTGCTTGCACTCTTTAAGTAAAACTACAAAAATAACCTAATCCACTGAATTTCGTCTCTGACCGTTGTACTTCTTCAAAAAATAGTTCCGTAGCTAAGGCTACGCAAAGATTTTTTTCATCGTCCAACAAACAGATACTGCCTTCTTTTGGATTACTTTATTTTTTCCATTTTACTAAAAAGAATTTTCGCGTAATGCTAACAAAATAGTTTAAGGGAATATATAAATGAGAGGGTGCAGGTGCTAAAAGTACCTTGTTCAACTTTGATGCTACCAGGTATTTTCAGCAATTACACCATACATATTGAGCTGATTATTGTAAACTAAAACCACATTGTAAAGTGCTAGAATTGAACACCATGGAAAATTTAAGGGTAAACCACATAAGGCAAATCAATCGGTTTGTAGAGCACGCTTACTTAAATGACAACGACAAAAAATGGCAGTTTTTCTTTAGGTCTTATTTCAACCAACTGTATACCGAAATCCAGGGCATTTACCAAGACTGGTTTCCCCTTGCCAAACATTACAATGATTATGAAATTACCGAGTATATTTTTCAAGGTAAATTAGAACGTAAAGAGCTAAAAACCTGGATCAAATATGAATTGTGCGCTTTGATAAGCATCATACACCAACTCAAAGCACAAATGGATGAGGCTCACGCCCCCCTCCCTGCCAAAGTGCAAAACCAAAGCCAGGAACAGCTACAGGAGTTGCTTTACGAGTTTACGCTTTTTTTTGAGTTTGCTTACAATGTGGTGGTAGAACGTGCCAATAAGTTTTTTGGACAAGGAAAAAAATCGGTGCTCGACGCTCGCGAAGTACACACTACCCACGAGCTGCACCTGCGCGAAAAATCTTCAAAGAGGGAAAGCATTGGGGAGCTTAACCCTCGGTCGGCTCAGGTAATATTGCTGCGCGAATCGATGAAAAAGTGGGTCAAAGATGTGTTTGGGATCAATTATATAACCGACCTACAAGGCAACGTGGTAAAGCTGGAAGCTGAGCTTTTGTTTGACCTGATAGACTCAGACAAGCAAAATAATGAGTTTCCAGTAGACAAAGAGTTTATCAAACGCATTTACCATTGGACTACTCCCGATCTGCAAGCCCGTATTCTTGCTTATACCTGGGAGATAGAGTGGGCAAAGAAAATCTTAAAGCCTTTGTACAACCCTCGCAATATTCGCATCAAGCTTAAATTTTATGACAATATTCAACAGTTGTTGCGCAAAACTTTGCAACGCGACGATATTTTATTGCACCGTATTCATAGGCCAGAAGCCATTATTGTAGGGTAGGTTTTAGCCATAAGCAAAAAAAGGTGGGCTGTCCTTGGTAACCACCCACCTTTGTTGCTTCTCATACAGCCCTTAAACATCAGAACGCAACCAAGCCAAGGCAGGGTCTTTGTCTTGAAACTGCCGGGTGCGATTATCATCAGCTTCGCTGGTATTGTCTGTTTGCTTTTCTATGCTGTCTGATATTTTTTCAACACTCAGCTCCATAAACAAACTATCAGGCATTATAATGGCAGTTTTGATAGATTTAAGATGAAGTTCCCTT
Source organism: uncultured Microscilla sp. (assembly GCF_947493425.1). Classification (GTDB taxonomy): domain Bacteria; phylum Bacteroidota; class Bacteroidia; order Cytophagales; family Microscillaceae; genus Microscilla. The sequence continues at coordinate 16,454 of NZ_CANLRP010000018.1, forward strand.
TGCACCATTTCGTCTACAGTCCATTTTTGATCGTCTGGGGCAACCACCCTTTGTTTGCGGCTATCGAAACACCAACTTTGAACTTTTTTTTCTACCGTCAAATCATAAAACTTCGTGATAGTATCCCTAAACTTATCTCCTTTTACAAATTTGTTCCAAGTAAGCATAAGAATCGACGAATCCTCGTCGAACTCTATCAATGCATACTCGTTTTGATAGCATACTTGCATATTTACATCCTTTTTTAGATACATTATTGAACTTGAAATAAGTTTTAACGGCTTACATAGTCGGTCAGATTAATGAAATGCTCATTTTTTTTGTAACAAAAAAGTTAAAATTCTGGGAATATTTTTGCGATCGTCATTGTCAAAGTGTTCTTCAAATTCTACAATATCTAATTGATGTAGCTTTGCCAACTTAAAAAAATCGGAGGTATGGTGAGTGAAACAAATCAACTCTTTAGTGCCCTCAGGCGTTTCGTAACGGGCTTTGCTGCCCATATACTGTTTGATAGAATGCAACTCGCCTATATAAATATATCCTCCAGGTTTTAGTACATGCACCGCTTTAGAAAAAATGGCTGAAATATCTTCAATGTGCTCTAGCAGTAGGCTAAAAGTGATCAAATCGCAAGGCCTTTTTACAAAGCTCCAGCCTTGGGTAATGTCTGCCTGTACAAAATTTACCTTCTCACTTTGGACCTTTTCCTGGGCTTTCTCCAGCATTCTCTCCGATAAGTCTACCGCTGTCAGGTGTTGGGCTTGGGTAAGCAGCCAAGCCGTGTTTTTGCCTGTGCCACAGCCCAGCTCCAGACAATCGTTAAAAGTAATATCTTTGAGTGTACAACGCATGGCTATTCCTTCCATATCACGGGTATGGTTGTGGTTCGTGTCATACTGGGCAGCCCAATCATTGTAAGCATCTTTTATTTCATTGTTTTGTTGTTCCATTGTTTTGTTGTTTTTATTGTTGAATTGCTATATATATTTACCCAAATCAGCCAAGAAAATTCCCTGGCTCAGTTTGGTACTGCCTGAGAAAGTTAGTCAACTTACCCAAAGCAACTATGACCGCTTTGTAAACCTTTATCGCCTCGTCCTATTTAATCGCATCCCTCAAAAATAAGAGTCATTTACCAGCCTGTTTTGAGGCATTCGTGCCAAACAATTGAAAAGACCGTAAAAGATGTCTAATATTGCAAGCTGAATGTCTTTGTTCAAATTAATACAATAAAGAAGTTATACAATGGTTATAGAACCTCGAACTCGCGGATTTATCTGCTTAACGGCTCATCCCAAAGGATGTGAACAAAACGTAATCAACCAAATTAACTATATTCAATCAAAAGGTACTATAGAAGGCCCTAAAAAAGTATTGGTGATAGGTGCCTCTACAGGGTTTGGACTTGCCTCAAGAATTACTGCCGCCTTTGGCTCAAATGCTGCGACCATTGGGGTATTTTTAGAAAAGCCTGCCAACAGAGGTAAAACGGCTTCTGCCGGATGGTATAATAGTGCTGCCTTTGAAAAACAAGCCCACGCCGCCGGACTATATGCCAAAAGTATCAATGGAGATGCTTTTTCGAAAGAAATTAAACAACAAACCCTAGACCTGATCAAAGCCGACCTAGGGCAAATAGACCTGGTAGTGTACAGCTTGGCTTCTCCAGTGCGTACTCACCCCGAAACCGGAGTAAAGCACCGATCGTCGCTTAAGCCCATTGGACAAAGCTTTGCCGACAAAACAGTAGATTTTCATACAGGAGTGGTATCTGAGGTAGCCATTGAACCTGCCAACGAAGACGACATTGCCAACACCGTGGCAGTAATGGGTGGCGAAGACTGGGAAATGTGGATGGATGCCTTGCAAAAAGAAAACCTGCTGGCTCCTGGTGCTACTACTGTAGCTTACTCTTATATTGGTCCTAAACTTACTGAACCAGTATACCGCAAAGGGACTATAGGGCGCGCCAAAGATCACCTCGAAGCCACTGCCTTTACCATTGCCGACAAGCTCAAAGACATTGACGGCAAAGCGTATGTATCGGTTAATAAAGCTTTGGTAACCCAGGCAAGTTCGGCTATTCCGGTCATTCCTTTGTATATATCTTTATTGTACAAGATTATGAAAGCCGAAAATATTCATGAAGGTTGCATAGAGCAGATGCACCGTTTGTTTAAAGACCGCCTGTATAGCAACGAAACTGCTACAGATGCGCAAGGGCGTATCAGAGTTGACGACTGGGAAATGCGTGAAGATGTGCAGGCTCAAGTAGCCGAATTATGGACAAAGGTTACTACCGAAGCTTTGCCAGAATTAGGCGACCTAAAAGGTTATGCCGATGATTTTTTTAACTTGTTTGGGTTTAGAATAGAGGGTGTAAATTACGAAGAAGACCTGAACGAAGTAGTAGAGATTCCTGGCTTGCAATAAGTGACATGTTCAAAATAGGTCACGAAGCTTTTTTAGGGGTTTGGCTTTGCCAATAGTCCATAGTATTTAGTCGATAGTCCATAGCTGATTCGAGTAAATGCTCACCTTGTTAAATGCTGTAAACCAGTATTTTATATTAAGATCGCTTACTCACTTTATTTTTAAAAGTGTTTCGGTTTTACGCCTAAACACCCAATTAAATAGTTTTTAAATTTATCAATAACTGATCACCAGCAACCAACTTTGACGAAAATCACTGCGGAGTATTGTTTGCTGAATCCCAATCAATTATCAGGCGCCCGACGCCAAGTGCCCTAAAACCTGCATAAAATAAGAACTTTATGGATAACAATAACATATTGCAACGTATTCGCTATATTTTTGATTTTAGCGATGACAAAATGATTGGTATTTTTGGACAAGCCGATCTTGAGGTAACCAGGGCAGAAGTAAGCAACTGGCTAAAAAAAGAGGAAGATCCTGACTATGCCATGCTCAACGATAAGCTATTGGCTACTTTTCTCAATGGTTTGATCAACGACAAGCGAGGGAAGAAAGAAGGAGAACAGCCTAAACCAGAGAAACGACTGACCAATAACCTGATTTTGCGCAAGCTAAAAATAGCCCTTGAACTCAAAAGCGAAGACCTGCTGGAAATGTTAGAGTTGGCAGGGTTCAACCTAGGTAAACACGAGTTGAGCGCGTTTTTTCGCAAACCTGAGCAAAGACAGTATCGGGTATGCAAAGATCAGGTGTTGCGTAACCTACTGAAAGGCATGCAACTAAAGTATCGCCCCGAACCAAACGAAAGTAAAACAGAAGAAGCTTCATGAGCAGGCTATAAAACACAGGAGAGGATATCTTAACGCCTCCTCTCCTGTTAATCACTATTTTCTTAGAGGAATCGTAACTGTTTGCAATACCTTATTTTGCCGCCCTTTGATATGCCCCACTACCTTGGGCGACTCACCAAAATAAAACTCAAGTATGCCAAAGTTCAGTGCAATCATCAACTCACCTTCACGGTACTTGTTTTTTTCGGTTGCCTTCCGCCCCCAGGTGTGGGTAAGCCCACTAGAAGTAATTTCGTATAAAGGATAACTGAGGTTACCGGCTTCATATTTAGACACTTCAGCAATGTGGCGGTCGCCACTAATGAGCACCACATTTTTTGCTCTAGTTTTGGCTATCAAATCAAGAAAACGCTGGCGTTCTTTCGGAAAATTTGCCCATTTCTCAAAACGATGCTCTTCGGGTATAAACTGAATACTACTGCCAATGATATTTACATCTGCCTGGCTGTTGTTCAGTTCATTTTCAAGCCATTGCCATTGGGTTTTGCCTAGCATAGTGCCAGTGGTGTTTGTTTGATATACTCCATTTACTCGCTTGAGAGTGCCACGAAAGTAACGGGTGTCGAGCAAAATCACTTTTACAGCATGACCACCTTTGGTTATTGTGTAGCTATTATATACCCCTTCTTGTTGGCGTACTGGTGAGTTGGCAGGGTATTTCAAAAAATCCAGCATCAACTGTTGGCTTTCTTTTTTCTTTGGAAACTCCCCTCCCCCATCATTTACTCCATAGTCGTGGTCGTCCCAGGTGCCTATTACTTTTACCTTCTCCATCAGCTTTTTATACCCTTGGTTGCGCAACTGTTGGTCGTACTTCGACTTCATCAATTCCATATTTTGGGTATCACCATAAATATTGTCGCCCAACCATACCCACAATGTAGGGTTATTTTGGGCAATGTCTTGCCAAAGCGGTTGTGCCATATATTGCTTATTGCAAGAGCCAAAAGCAATGACCAGGTCAGCTTTTTGTTGGTCAGAAGAAGAATGGCTTGATGTGGATGTTTTTAATTCTTCTTTTTGGGCGCAAGCCTGGGTCAAAGCTCCCAGGGTGATTGTTAGCAGTACAATTAATCTTTGTATCTTTTTCATTTAAACTACCATCTTTTGTGAGCAACAAAAGTAGGCACAAGCAGTCATAAACCTTAAGCAGGTGGGTAAATTAATTATGAAGTTATCACAAGTCAAATCCTTCTTACAGCCTTTCATACCGAAAATATCCCCTTTAAAAATAAGGTAGCTACAACTATCCGCCATTTTCATTATTTGTCAGAGAACAGCTTACAGCACCCTAAGCAGGTGATAGAATGTGTGATTTTAAGCCTTATGAATTAAAACGCTCCACCATAAAACAAAAAACTCCTGGCTAAGAGGTAGCAAGATTGCCAAAAGAAAGTTACTTTGCTTGCTTGTTTTAATTACACTAAGGAATGGTGAGAAATTAAATTACCATTCTTGAGGTAGAGGTTTTGTTTTGAGACGAGGCTATTTTTTGCGCCCATAGCAGCGCTACGGGCAATAAAAATAACAAAGTATCAAGGCGAAAAATCACCCCTTAGAGTGTAAATTTATTTTTGAACAATTCCTAACAATGAATTATCAAATAATTTTAGACGATATTCAACAAACCATCAAAGGGCAGGCTTTTGGAGGAGAAGTAGCCTCTTATATTCCCGAATTGGCCAAGGTAGACCCACATAAGTTTGGCATACATTTGTGCTCTTTGGAAGGAGGGCAATATGGCGTAGGCGATAGTGAAGAAAAATTTTCTATTCAAAGTATTGTCAAAGTGCTATCGTTGGTGTTTGCCATTGCCAAAATTAACTATACCGATGATGTGATCTGGAGCCGGGTACAAGTAGAGCCCTCTGGCAACCCGTTCAATTCGTTGGTGCAAATAGAATACGAGCGAGGCATTCCCCGCAACCCTTTTATCAATGCAGGAGCATTGGTCATTGCCGATATACTGGTAAGTCATTGCGACGACCCCAAGGCCGAATTTATCGAGTTTGTACGTACCCTTGCCCACAATGCCAATATTCACTATAACCATGCTGTGGCAGCGTCTGAACAAAAGACTGGCTACAGAAACCGGGCAGTAATTAACCTGATGAAATCGTTTGGCAATATCAAAAACAAAGTAGACGATGTACTTAATTTTTATTACTATACTTGTTCGCTCATGATGACTTGCCGCGAACTTGCCCAAACTTTTTTGTTTTTGACCAATCAAGGCATTACCCTTCCGGGGAAAGAGATTATACTCACAAAATCGCAGTCTAAGCGCATCAATGCTTTGATGCAAACTTGTGGTTTTTATGACGAAGCCGGCGAGTTTTCGTTTAGGGTGGGGTTGCCCGGCAAAAGTGGCGTGGGTGGTGGCATAGTGGCAGTACATCCGGGCAGCTATAGTGTGGCAGTATGGAGCCCTCCGCTTAACGCCAAAGGTAACTCTGCCAAAGGAATGAAAGCCCTTGAAATGCTCACCACCAAAACAGGGCTATCTATTTTTTGATTTTTGACTACTATTTTATCTTAGGAATGGTGTAAAAATAAATTTCTATAGTAACGCTAAAATATTTTGTTGCTAGACGAGGCACGGCAATATCCAGTGGATATTGAGCGAGCTTGAGGGAAGGTCGGCTAATAGCAGCGCTATTCGGCTATTTTTTAACAACGTATAGCTTCAAAAGATGAGGTTAAGAATGTAAATTTATTTTGGTACCATTCCTTACAATACTCTGTAGTGATTTTAGTCAAAATTGATTACTGATTACCTTCGGTGAGCTTCCTACGGTCGGTTTTCAGGTATTCACTGGGTAAACATTTACTCGATCCGCTATTAACTACGCTTTTTATAAGTTACTAAAAATCAACGTGATAAAAAAAGTGTAGTTACTTGTGAACCGAATCTACAGCTTGCTGTGATGAGCTCAACGGAGTTAAACAGGGTCTGGCACCGATATTCATCGGTATCTAAGGACTTGCGACTTGTCGCTTAAAGCTTGCCCCTGTGGGGGCTATGGACTATTTTTATCTTACTACTTAATATTACAACTATGGACAAGTTTACTCAGAAGCTTCGTCATTGGTCTTACCAACGCCAAGGGCTACTACGTCCTAATAGCAGTCTTATAGACGCTCTCCACAAGGTTGTTGCGGTATACAGTGCTCACCCATCGGGTCCTTTGTCGCTTTGGGCAAGGGTGCAGCATTTTGACAAGCAAGAGTTTATCAACCTCGACCAACACCAGTTAGCAGTTCGTTTGCCTGCCATGCGTTTGTCGAACCACCAAATGCCTGCTGCTACCGCTCCTTATATAATAGCGGCCACCTTGCCCGCCAAAAGTAGCAACGCTTGGGCAAAACGTTACGCCCAACGAGGGCTTGCCGATGCCGACTACCAACAGTGGAAACTAGAGATACTCAAGCTCACTACTACTCCACAAACTGCTAAAGAGCTAAAAACTCAAATCACATTTGATGCCGACCAACTTAAATTTGTGCTCAATCGTTTGTCATACGAGGGCGATTTACTACGTATTGGCAGTCAAAGCCTGCGCTCAAACATTATTGCGTATGTGGCTACTACCCACTGGATGAACTGGTCGGAGGATCACCTGACCCAACTGACTCAGGCAGCAGGACTACAATGGCTCGCCAAAGCATACTTCAGCGCATTTGCCCCAGCCAGGGTCAAAGATTTTCAATGGTGGGCAGGCATTAATGCAGGACAAGCACAAGCAGCCATACAGACTTTAGATGTAGTACAGTTGCCCAACGACTACCTGATACTTGCCGAAGATGCTCAAGCTTTTGAGCACTTTGAACCGACTCTATTTGCCCAAAACATGGTGACAATACTGCCGCAGTGGGACAGCTACTTGATGGGCTATGCACCTGACGGCAGAGCACGCCTGGTAGCTGACGAACACTTGGCTAAAGTATATGGCAAGTTGGGGGCTACCGGAGGCAACGCCTTGGGCACACTATTGGTCAATGGTGAAGTGAAGGGTATATGGAAACACAAGTTTAAAGGTACCCAAGTACAATTTGAGCTCCTTTTTTTTGACAAGCCAGTTGCTCAGACCACTCAAGCAGTACACATACAACTCAACGAAATTGGCACCTTGATGGAAGCAAAAAAAATAACCATTACATAAACCAACTTATTATTATGGGAAAAATGTTTGAACAAATCCAGGAAGCTCACATGGATTTTATTAACCAACAAAAAATGTTTTTTGTCGCCACTGCCGGAGATGATACATCGGTAAACTTATCGCCCAAAGGCATGGACTCGTTTAGGGTAATTGATGCCTACAAAGTAGTATGGCTCAATCTGACCGGAAGTGGCAACGAAACAGCGGCACATTTGCTGGAAAACAACCGAATGACGATTATGTTTTGTGCCTTTGAAGGCAACCCGCTCATCTTGAGGTTGTATGGCACTGCCAAGGCATTATATAAGGGAGATGAAAAGTGGAATAATTATATAAAAATATTTGGAAATCCTATAGGAGCGAGGCAAATTTTTGAAGTAGCTATTCAAAGGGTGCAAACGTCTTGTGGGTTTGGGGTACCTTTGTATCAATATGACCAACAACGCACCTTGTTGCCTCAGTGGGCAGAAAAAAAAGGTCCGGATGGAATTAATGAGTATTGGGAAAAGAAAAACATGCAAACCATAGATGGAAAGCCTACCGGAATGAAAACATAAAGTTTAAAACATTAAACTTTATGTGTAATAATTTCATCAAAAAAAGCAGATTTTGTTTAAAACCTGCTTTTTTGATAAATATAGTACATCAAATACTTGCCAACTCTACCGCAAGCTCTGCCCCCAAACGGGCATTGTGGTAAACCAATTGTTGGTTTGCCTCCAGGCTTTCGCCTTGAGTGAGCTCTTTGATCCTGCTTAATAAAAATGGCGTAACTGCCTTGCCTCTAATATTTTGTCGGGCAGCATCTTGCAAAGCATCTTTGGTTACTTCTTCGAGCTGTTGGTGATCAATTTCATACTTTGGAGGAATAGGATTGGCAATGATCATACCTCCCTCAAGCCCTAAATCCCACTTGGTTTTCAGTGCTTTGGCCAACAGTTCTACATTTTCTACACGATCTATCCTGTAACTGCTTTTGGCACTATAAAAAGCCGGAAACTCGGCAGTTTGAAACCCCACTACAGGCACTCCCTGGGTTTCGAGATACTCAAGAGTGAGCCCCAGGTCAAGTATAGATTTAGCCCCGGCACATACCACAGCTACATTGGTTTTCGCCAATTCGGTCAAATCTGCCGATATATCCAAGGTATTTTCTCCATTGCGGTGTACACCACCAATTCCTCCAGTAACAAAAACCCGAATGCCCACCCAAGAGGCAGCCAACATAGTAGCAGCCACTGTAGTGGCTCCATGCTGTTTGCGGGCAATCACCAGGGGCAAGTCACGGCGGCTCACTTTGATTACATTCACTTTCTCTGAGGCAATCAGCTCCAGGTCGTTAGTATCCAACCCTATTTTTACTTTCCCATCAATAATGGCAATTGTTGCGGGCACTGCCCCTGCTTCTCTGATAATTTTTTCGAGCTGCCAGGCAGTTTGCTTATTTTCTGGATAGGGTAACCCGTGGGCTATAATGGTAGACTCAAGCGCCACTACAGGTTGGTTGGCTTTAAGGGCTTCTGCCACTTCAGGGTGAATCAAAAGGTGTTCTTCCATGAGGGTATTATATAAACAAAAAATTTAAAAATAGCTTAGGAATGGTACCAAAATAAATTTACATTCTTAACCTCATCTTTTGAGGCTATACTTTGTTAAAAAATAGCCGAATAGCGTTGCTATTAGCCGATTTTTTGCCGCGTCTAGCAACAAAATATTTTAGCGTTACTATAGAAATTTATTTTTACACCATTCCTTAGTAAAACAAAAGGCAAGTTACTTTTTTAGTCAAAAATAATCATCTTTGAGTATTAGTACTGTAACTTTTTACCTATACTCCCTTACTGTTTTTCACCTTGCCTACTTTAAATTTATCCTCAAAAACGGGAGACTTGGCAGAACAGCTCCATTAAAAAATAATTATTCGAAGAAAACCCTTACCAGGTAATTTTTCGTGAAATCTTTACAAAAAAAACCCTTACCAAGCAAATAAATAATCTAAAATAACACCAGGAATAGCGTCTTTTATACCAAAAGGGGTTAGTTTTTCTTTAAAAACAGTCAAAAAACTTACAACTTCAAAAAAAAAATAAGCAATAAAAGAATATTAATTCTGTAAAAGAATGGCAATAAAGGAAAGAATACAGAAGGGAGAGAAAAATAGGGGCAAAAAAAATCGGTATAGAATAAACTACACCGATTTAATAGTTTGAGTGTGTGTGATTACATCCCAAAAGGACTTCCACCTACTGGCTTTCCGCCTGGTAATACGTTACCATTGTCACCCTGAAGGTTTACAGTAGTAGACATTACTTTACGGCCACCTTTAACAGTAGATAGTTGATCAACAGATAAGTGATTGCCCTTGGCAAACTTATCTAACGATAATATAGCCTTCGTTCTCATTATAATTTTGGGTTAATGTAAGTAATAATATATGTCAACAAAAGTATAATACAATGTTCGGTAGTTAAAACGTTTATTGTATTTTTTCTTACATACATTATTCTTGCATAATATTATTGTTTTAAGTCTTTTGATATTTTTACAATACGTTTTACCAAATACTTTATCAAACAGGTCATGTGGTAGTTTCTTCATAACCAATTTATTTGATACTGGAGTATAATCACCACATTTTGTTAGGAAATGAGGAGCATTGAGCAATATATATTGCACATATTCAAGTCAGACTTATACATATTCAAAGAATTTTATTTTATCTTTCAGAATAAAAAAATTCCTTTGATGAATGTTTCATTAAAATTTAGTAAAAAATACTCATTTATACCATGATCAGATTAGCTAAGAAAGAAGATTTAGGCGCAATCAATGAGATTTATAATTATGAGGTAGCCCATTCTATTTATAATGTAGATACTCGCCCGGTTACCCATGAAGAACGCTTGCTTTGGTACGAAAATCACCCCAAAAACGAACTGCCTATATTGGTAAAAGAAGTCAAAGGAGAAACTATAGCCTGGGCTTCGTTGAGCCAATGGACTACCCATGGAGGCTATAGTAAAACAGCTGAAGTAGCTATTTTTGTGGCAAGAAACGTGCACCGCCAAGGCTTGGGCAAAGAACTGCTCAGAAACTTAATAGAAAAAGCCGAAGAGCTGGAATACAAATCACTTGTATCGCGTATTGTTGCAGGTAACACCCCCAGCATTAAGCTACACCAACTATTTGGCTTTAAGTATGTAGGAGTTATGCGTAGAATTGCCCACAAACTCGACCAATGGGTAGACGTGCAGATTTGGCAAAAAGACTTGTTTATATAAGGTTGAAAAAGCAAAACATAGTAGCCGATGCAGGATAATACAGAAAAATTATTCGTTCATCGGCCACTATGTTTCCTCACTTGTTCGCTTATGTTTACCTACCCAAACCTATTCTATTTAGGCTTTTTCTTTTTACAATCACAACCATCACACTCGCAACAGTCTAAATCGCAGCAACCTGAATCACAACAGCTGCAACCACTACAGTTACAACAGTGGCATTCGCAACCATCACAGTCACAATCACAATCGTTTTTTACAATGACCACTTCCTCTCCTTCAAATAAAAATTGATTGCCGATAAAGTCCGGCTTAGCATTTTTCACCTGGATTTCCATTCTTCGCAAAGAAGCATTGAGTGCCTCAGAAAAATTTGAATGAATGACTTGCTCGTCCAATAACTGGGTGGTTAAATCTCTTACCTTGAGCTTTTCCCGGTTAAACTGTTGGCGAAGGGTATAATAAGCCTCATCCCAACCAATTTGTTGATGCTTGACTGATGAAATAATAGGGTTGTATTGATTTTTTGCAATATCTTTGGTAAGATCTAACAAGTGATCGGTAAGTAAAATTAAAATACCACTGTGGTAAAATAATTGAGCTATGCGTTCCAGTTGATGGGGTGCTATACTGGTGTGTGCTCCTATGGCAAGGGTAATCTGACGGGAAAGCGCACCCGATTGTTGGCATAACTCCTCAAAGTGAGGGCTATGAGTTTGGGTCAGCTTTAAGTAATGCTGAATAGTTTGCTGAAAGTCAAGCGAGAGCTGGTCTAACAAAGGAGACGTTTTTTTATGCAAATGCTTGCGCAACAAACCTTTAAAAAAGTTTGGCTGGTCATACGCCCAATCGGTTACCTTGATCCAACCCAGCAATACCGACAGTTGAGCCGCCATATCTACTGCCGAATGCAATGTAACCAGGTTCTTTTTGGTAAACCCCGTTGCCGGACAACGGGTTTGTAGAGGTTTGTCACCAACAGGCAATGGCGCCTGAATGTAGGGCTGCAAAGCCAGCAAAACCAGGGTAAGTTCGTTGTTGATAAAAAAAGTATAAGAAACATTGTTTTGTTTTCTTAAACTCGCACAAATGGAACAATAATAGTTCTTGTATGCTCTCTGTGATATCGAAGGCAAACCACAGGTAGTAGGTTTTAGGTGTCCTAACATAATGTAGTGTAATGATTAGGCATACGCCTTTGTTTTTGATTGGGTTTGGTGATTTATACTCACAACACAAACCACTTGGTTATAAGTGTTCATAGGTTTATTTTATACAAAAAACTACTTTTGTATTGTTGAGCTTACGCTAAAGATAAAAAATATTATGGATTATCAATTAAGTTTTTTGAAGGAAGAAGACTACCCTTTGTTATTTCAAACATTTCAGGATGCATTTGGCGACTATGGGGTGGATATGGACTACATGGACGAAGATATGCTGTATAATCGCTGGATTAAAAACCACGTGCAATACAGGGCTTCGGTAGGGGTTTGGGAGTTTAACCAATTGGTTGGTTTTACTATGGTTTCAACCGATGTATGGCAAGGGGTTCCCTCAGCGTTTGATGCCGCCACTGGCATTATAGAACGTTATCGCAACCAAGGCATTGCAGGAGAGATGATTGACTTTATCACGCCTAAACTCAAAAAAGTAGGTATTCAAAACTTATGGCTTGAAGTGTTGCAAAACAACGAAGCTGGGGTAAAAGCTTACCAAAAATCGGGGTTTAAAATTGAGCGTAACTTCAACTGTTACACCCTGACGCGTGACAAGTACCAGCCCCCCGCTGCGCCCCATACTGCGCTCGAGATAAAAGAGATAAGCATAGAGGAGATCAAAACTTGCCGCGCCTGGTTTGCCTGGCAACCCTCTTGGGAAAACTCTACTGCAGCAGTGCAACGTATTCCTGATAAGAAAGTAATATTGGGTGGTTTTCTGGACAACGAACTAGTAGGTTATATTGCTTTTTACCCCGCTTTTCAGCAAATAATGCAACTGGTGGTAGTACCACTTCAACGCAAAGAAAACATAGCCCGCACTTTGCTACAGCACCTGGTGACACAAACTGCCCAGGAACTGGACAAAATCCATTATACCAATGTAGATGAGTCGGACGAGTCCACCAATGAGTTTTTGAAAAAGGCAGGGTTTGAATTGGTTGCCAAACAATACGAGATGGCGCTCGACCTGAACGAAAAATAGTTTTGATATTGCACTGATATGCCGCACAAAAACTTATTACTCATTTTTACTAAAAACCCTATCAAAGGCAAGGTAAAAACCCGCCTTGCCCAAAGTGTGGGCGAAACCAAAGCACTGGAGGTATACCAATACTTGCTACAACACACCCGCAAAGTAACCCAATGCCTTGACGCAGATAAAGCCGTTTTTTTTGCCGATTTTGTAGCTCCTGACGATGAGTGGCACCACAACGAGTACCAAAAATTTGTCCAGCAAGGCGATGACTTAGGCATACGTATGGGCAATGCCTTTCGGCAAGGGTTTGCGCAGGGCTACCAACACATAGTCATCATTGGCAGCGACTGTGCCCAAATTACCTCAGAAATTATTACAGAGGCTTTTGTTGCGCTTACCACCCACGATGTAGCCATAGGTCCGGCAAAAGATGGGGGATATTATCTGTTAGGAATGAACCAACTGCACGCTGAAGTGTTTCAAAATAAAACCTGGAGCACCCCTACAGTATTTGCCCAAACCCGACAAGACTTTGAAAATGTACAAGCCACCATATATATGTTGCCTCAATTATCGGACATAGATACCGTGGCTGATTTGCACACTTTGCCCCCAAACGTATTGGACTTTTAGAGAAGCCTTGTTGTTTGATCGGTTCGTGGTTACTTCCCCAACTATTGGGCAAAGTACCCTACAAAAGTACTTCTTCCGACGCCATGGCTGCTACTACCCCGTCCCAAAGTTTGATACGCTTGCGTAAAGCATCTTGGGCAACATGAGAGGCTTCGCTCCATTTATCTTGATCATTGCCACAAAGTTGGTTAACCATTTGCAACGAAAGAGGACCGTGTTCATCGCCGTCAAGCTCAATATGTCGCTTGAGATAGTACAGTAGTTTGTTGTAGGCGTTGCCCTTGGTGTCGTTGTTCTCAGACTGATTGACTATTTCTACAAACATATCAGGAATCAATTCTTCCCGACCAAATGTAAACACAGCCGCTACCAGGTGGGGTTGATTGGTAGAAATTACATCAAAAGTAAACTGCACAAACTCTTTGACCGATGTAGGTACTTCGAGTTGGGCGAGTGCCAACTCTACCGAATAGTTGTTTTTGATCAGGTTTACAAACCCTTTGATAAGGGAGGTGTTGGTACCCACTTGCTCCATGGCATCAAGGTACATTTCAAAATGGCTTTTGGGTTCACCCACTTCATTTACATCACTTTCTTCAGCCCATACTATTTCATTGATAAACCTCGCCAAGGTAGCATTTTGGGCGGGCACCCAGGGAGTATGCAAACAAGTAAGCTGAAGCTGTAGCGCCTTAAGCAATGACATAAAGTCCCACACAGCAAATACATGGTGTTGCATAAATACTTGAATGTCTTTGATTGTAGCAAGCTGAGTATATAGCGGATGTTCAACCAGTTGTTTTCTCAAATCACTTGTTTCTTTTTCAATTAACTCTATCCCTTTCATTTTCTATTCTTTAGCTTCAATAAATTATACAAATGTACAGTATCAATAATAAAATGTGATACTTTTTTGTTTTATCGCCTGGCTTATGTAAGTTTTTTTGCCGGAGCACAACATTGCCCCTGAAGATAGCCCCGGTACTCTCCCACTCCTTTGCTTGTTCAGTTCACCTCCCAATTTGTTCAATTCAGGTATTTTGCAGTTTTTTTACGCGCAAAAACTCGGTTCTTGTATCCAATATTGACATCAAAAGTTCATTATGAAGCAAGTGCTTTTGATAAGCAGTTTAGTGGTTGTGAGCGTTGTTAGTTACGCTCTGTCAGGTGCCAACAAAGTTTGTTGGTGCCTGGCTTAATTAATTAAACAAGCTTTTGTTGACTATTATAAGGTATTCTATATATGCCCCAAACCTGGGTAAAACCATTACCACATACAATGAAATTACTCACAAGCATGTTTTTTTTCGGTTGGGCGGTATTTGGGCAAACATTGGGACTTGCTCAACCTACCCCACCCATAGTACTTCGTTCGGCAAGTCAAACCATACAACTTGCCCTGGAACAAAACCCCGACCTGCGTATTTATCGGCTCAAGCGGCAACAAGCTGCCCTAGAGCACAAATTGTCGAAGAGTTTCATACTACCTACCATTACCGGGAGCGTGGGTGCCCAAAAAAACATCCACTTGCCCATCACCCCTGTACCAGGCGAAATATTTGGGCAACCAGGGCAAACTGTACAAGCCCAGTTTGGCCAGCAATACAACTACAATGCGGGCATAGCTATTCAGAAAAACTTTTTGGATTGGCAGGCTATAGTAAAATCGAGGGTAGCAAAGATCCAGGTTGAAATTAGCGAGGGTGAAGCAGGAGCATTTAAACAACAATTGACTGAACAGGTAGCCTTGTATTACTACACGGTTTTGATTACTCAAAAAGCAGCCGCTATTTATGATCAGGATGTAAAAATTGCCGATAGTACGCTCTTGTTGATCCGGCAAAAGTTTGCCCAGGGGTTGGTCAATCAACTGACGGTTAACCGGGCTAAGATACACGCCAACAATACCAGACAAAACAAACAAAATAACCAGCGATTGTTTGATCAGTGCACTTATCAGCTCAAGCCATTGCTTGGGCTAAGCGCTGATGCCCCATTGACTATTGAGGAGAAAGCCATACATCTGCCTCCGGCTTTGCCTACACTTCAGACTGACAAGGCTTTGCGGGTATACGCCCTCAAGCGTAAGCAAACTGCTATGAATGTAAAACTACACAAAGCAAGTTTTACCCCCAGGCTCTCATTCTATAGTTATTTTGGCAAACAACAGTTTAGTAATACCGACCAGGTATCGTTTGACAACAACGCCTGGAGCAACTATAGCTATATAGGGCTTAATTTGTCGGTGCCAGTGTTTACGGGGTTATCGCGACTCAAGCAACTCAAAATAGCTAAAATATCGCACGAAAGTGCACAAGAGGTATGGCAACGGGAACAACAAAAAGCCGCCAATAAAGATCAGTGGCTATTGACCAACTACCAACACTACCGAACTTTGGCAAAGACTGCCCATAGCACTTTTAAACTTACCCAAAGCAATGTAGCCCTTGCCTGGCAACAGTACCGCCAGGGGTTGATTAGTTTGCCCCAGTATTTTCAGGTTTTTGATGAATACCTGCAGGCCGAATCAGCTTATTTGAATGTACTCTCTAAATGTTACAGCAATTATGCAACGATCTTATCCCGAAAATAACCCTTTCAAACAATTGACCTATTGGGCACTTGTATTTTGCTGCCTGCTGGCGGGCTGTAAACAACCCAATGTAACCTCGCCTAGGCGCACCAACATTGTAGATGCAGTGTTTGCCAGCGGGCACATTGCCAAAGACCATGAGTATTTGGTAGCCGCCAATACCGAGGGTTATATTGTCAAGTCTTTTGCTCAGGAGGGCGATAAAGTAGCCGCCAATATGCCTTTGTTCCAATTGTCGAACGACGTGCAATCGGCAAGGCTGGACAACGCCTTGGTAAACTACCGCGACGCCAGAGAAAAGCTACAGCCTTCGTCGCCGCAACTGATGCAATTGCAAATACAAATAGCTCAGGCAAAAGCTCAGCTCAAGCTAGATGCTAAAAACCTGGAGCGCTACACACAATTGGTAGAAACCAACGCGGTGTCGCAACTGGAATACGACCAGGTAAAACTTACACATGACGCCGCTAAAAATAATGTGGCTTTGTTGGAAAAATCGCTCGATAACCTTAAAAGTTCGCTTCAACTACAGTTGGAAAATGCCCAAAGTCAGTTGAAAATTCAGCGTGAAAACCACAGCGACTATTACCTGAAGGCTACTACAGGGGGCATATTGCTTAAGCTGCTTAAGAAAGAAGGCGAATTGGTAAGGCGCGGACAACACCTGGCGAAGATAGGCAGCGGTCGCGAGGTAATTAAGCTGTATGTGGCAGAAGAAGACATTGGCAGGATAAAGGTGGGGCAAACAGCTAAAATATCGTTGAACACGCACAAAAATGAGGTGTTTGACGCCAAAGTAACCAAGGTATATCCCGCATTTGACGACAAGGAACAGTCTTTTTTGGTAGAAGCGGTTTTTTTGAGCAAACCAACGGTATTGCTGGCGGGCGCTCAGCTTCAGGCAAACATTGTGGTAAACAAAAAACAAAATGGGTTGACGATTCCTGCGGCTTTTTTGCAAAAAGGCGACCGGGTAATATTGGCTGACACCAAAAAAGAAGTAAAGGTACAGGTGGGCATACGAAACAATGGCTGGGTTGAGATAACGAAGGGCATTGATGAGCACGCCCGCATTGTAGAAAGTAAATAGGGCGGGTTATGATTCGGAAAACGAACTTAAAAATTGTTTTTGCTCATTTGACATCACGGGTCAAACAAACGATGGTGGCGATTTTGAGCGTGACGTTTGGCATATCGATGTATATTTTTCTCAACAGCTTTATGAACGGGGTCAATGGTACCCAAACCGAACTGGCCTTTAGCACTTTGGCGCACATAAGGGTATACAACGACTTGCCTGAAGACAGGAGTAATTTGCTGGCGGGTAGTTTTGACCAACCTACTGCCATCAATATTCGCAATGCACGGGTGATTCAATACCGCGAAGGAATAAGAAACTCTGCCAAGGTATTGCATACTTTGGCTGCCCTGCCCCAAATAAAAGCCTATACCCCACAGGTAAACATCAATGTATTTTTTAGGAATGGGGCAAGTCAGGTAAACGGGTTGTTGTCGGGAGTGGAGGTAGTGAGTGAGGAGACCCTTTTTAAGCCTTCGCAATATATGGCAAAGGGCCAATGGAACGACTTGGGCTACCGTGCCGATGGTATTGTACTAGGCAAGGGCTTGGCAAAAAAGCTGAGTGTAAAACTGCACGATAAGGTAATGGTGGCTACGGCAAGTGGCATTACGCGTAGTTATGAGATCATTGGCATTATTGAAACCACCCTGGCAAACGTAGACAATGCCAAGGCTTTTATCAAAATTGGTGCAGCCCGGCAATTGCTGTCAAAAAACGCGGGCTATGTAACCGACATACAGGTAAATATTGGAGACTTTGACCAAGCAAGAAAGGTGGCAGACAAACTACGTCCTTTGGTAGATTTTAAGGTAGAACCCTGGCAAGAGGCCAACGGGCAACTGGATGCCGCCAACAGCTTAAGAAACATTTTGGCAGTGGCAGTGTCTTTTACCATTTTGCTGGTGGCGGGGTTTGGTATTTACAATATTATGAATATGACCGTCAATGAAAAGATCAGGGAAATTGCTATTCTGAAGGCGATGGGGTTTAACGGTCGAGACATTATAGAGATTTTTCTGACGCAATCAGTGATCATAGGTATGCTGGGTGGCGTGGTGGGCATGGCACTGGGCAATGTTATTTCGCGCATTGTCAACCAAATTCCTTTTCAAATAGCGACCCTCGAAACCTTGCCCATTGCTTACCAGGCTGAAGACTACATCATGGCATCAGTTTTTGGCTTGTGCACTACTTTTATTGCGGGTTATCTGCCAGCAAGAAAAGCGGCAAATATAGATCCGGTAGAAATTATCAGAGGATAAACAGCATGAAAAGTTCAACAACAAACCACCTGGCGCTTTCGACTCAGGCAATTAGCAAATACTTTTATCAGCCCCGTACTTTTCAGGTGCTCAAAGAAATATCTTTCGATGTGCAAAAGGGGGAGTTTTTATCTTTGATTGGCAAGTCGGGGTCGGGCAAGTCTACCTTGCTGTATGTGCTCTCTACGATGGATACCAGCTACGAAGGAAAGCTTGCCATTAATGGGCAAACCCTGACTGGGAAAAGCCAAAACGAACTGGCAGCCTTTCGCAACGAACACATCGGTTTTGTGTTTCAGTTTCATTACCTCTTGCCCGAATTTACGGCTATAGACAATGTGATGCTGCCTGCGCTCAAGCTAGGCAAAAAAACCAAAGCGGAGATTAAAAAAAAGGCGCTGGAAAACCTGGAGATATTAGGGATCGCAGAGCAAGCTACCAAACCCGCGAGTCAACTATCGGGTGGGCAACAACAAAGGGTGGCTATAGCCAGGGCACTCATCAATGATCCGGCGGTGATTATGGGCGATGAGCCTACGGGCAACCTGGACTCTAAAAACACTAAAATTGTATTTGATATTTTCAGGCAACTGGCGCGTGAACACGGGCAAACGATTATTGCGGTTACCCACGACGATGACTTTGCGGCCAACTGTGACCGTATCATTGAGCTGTCGGATGGGCGATTGTTATAGTGAGCAGTTGTAAACTGTTAGTCCCAACAGGGGCAAGTCACAAGTCCTTAGAAGTGTTGGTATCCCACCCAAGAAAAGAGTGGGATGACCAGCACATCAATCAATAAAACAACTCTCTATCGTTTTATTATCTTTCACACTGCCCTTATTGCTTCGGTAAAAGACAGGGCAGGCTAATTTCTGAGACTGAATGCTTTAAGTGTTGGTATCCCACCCAAGAGAAGAGCGGGATAACCAGCACATCAATCAATAAAACAACTCCATCTCACTTTATTATCTTTCACACTGCCTCTACTGCTTCGGTAAAAGACAGGGCAGGCTCGCCCAATACTTCATATAGCTCTTGAGCCTGAAACTTTTCTTCAAAGCTTTCGGAGTAACGCAATACATCTCCTAAGAAACCTAGCGCATCTTCTGGAACGGGAGCCTCTACTACCTGTAAGGGTAGGTTTTTGGCCGATACATATTTTTGGGCTGCATCGATGTATAGCAGGGGTTCTTTTCCTTGTAGGGCAAAATCTTTATCAAAAGTGTCTTTGTTGCCTATAGCTTTAAAAATATAGTTTGCCAGGTCTATGGTATTGGTCCAGTACATAGGTGCTTTGTGCTTGCCCAATATAATCAACGACTTACCCTGTATAAACCAAGGAATGGCGTTGATAAACCAGGTAGCATTGAAGGTGGTCAATGGAATGCCCGCTGCCTTGATAAGGCTATGCCCTTGTTGCCTGAGCACACTGCCTACATGTCTGGTTTTTGAAGGGTGAAATTCAGGATGCAATGTACCTAAGTCGGCTATTTTAATAATTTGTTTAAGCTTACCTTTGACTGCTTTTAGTATGTTTTGCACGCCGTGCAATTCTGCCACAAACTTTTCGTCTGGTATGGGAGCTCGCAGGTTTAAATACAAATATTCGGTGCCTTGCAAGGCTACTTCTAAGCTTGCCACGTTTTCTAAGTCTCCAAAAACAATGTCTACAGTGGGGGGGAGTTTTTCTCTGGCGCCGGCTACGTCTCTTACTACTGCTTTGATGGCAACTCCTTTCTCTAATAATTCGTTTATTACAGGTATGGCCAATTTTCCGGTGGCGCCAATAATGGTCAACTCTTTCATGTTCATGTTCAGTTAAAAAATTATGATGATTCAAATTACTTTTGTGTTACAAAGGAAGGCACTATTATCTGTATTTGAAAGTAGTTACATTTGTAGCTCATAGTGACATAAATGTTACTCTTGTTGATTTTCAAATTATTAAAAATGAAAAAAAATGAAAAAAAAATGGTCTCTTAACGAAAAGTACACTGAACTACAGGATTTATATAGTACTTATCAGATTTGTCCTTTATCTGTCACGCTCAATGCGATAGGAGGTAAATGGAAACCTGCGGTATACCGCGTGATTTCGTTGGGTGTTCATCGGTTTGGCGAAATGCACCACGCCCTGGAGGGCATAAGCAAGCGCATGCTTACCCGTTACCTGAGAGAAATGGAAAAAGATGGAATTATACACAGAGAGGTGTTTCCGGTGGTGCCCCCCAAAGTAGAATACAGCCTGACTGACTTTGGCAAGACCCTCAAACCTGTATTTGCCGCCATTGAAAAGTGGGGGCTGGAGCATGGCGACAAAACCGATACTACACCAGATGAGTAAACAACGCTTGCCCACACGCTTGAGTTTAAAATAAGGCTGACCTATCGATTTAAAGAATTTTTAGACAAAAATAATCCCCCACCAGTTTTTTGAGTATGATGGGGGAATAAGTAAACCGTTGATCAGAGCTTATCATTTCATTGCCCAACAATTGAGCAACACAATACAAAAACTATGATGGTTTGTCAATTTATGCCTGGTCGTTTACTTGGTGCATGTATACCTCTTGGTGAGGGTAAGGAATGCTGATGCCTTCTTTGTCGAAGGTTACTTTTACTTTCTCCTTCATATCAAAGTGTACGCCCCAATAGTCAGATTTTTTTACCCACACCCGCATTACAAAGTTTACCGAGCTATCGGCTAATTCGGACACCGCCAAAAAGGGCTTGCGATCGGTCAAAATACGCTCATCTTCTTCAATCAACCTTTTCAATACGCTCTTAGCTTTGCTCACATCGTCATCGTAACCAATGCCAAACGTGAGGTCAACTCTACGCTGAGGCTCTATAGATACGTTGACAATGCTAGCGTTTGCCAACCCACCATTGGGTATATAAATTGTCTTGTTATCGGGAGTTTTCAAAATAGTACAAAAGAGGCGGATTTCTTTGACTGTACCAGAATTCCCTTGGGCAGTAATGAAATCTCCTACACTGAAAGGACGAACAACCAGGATAACCACCCCTCCGGCAAAGTTGGACAAGCTCCCCTGTAATGCCAAACCTATGGCAAGTCCTGCGGCACCCAACATTGCTATAAAAGAGGAAGTTTTGACTCCTACAATGGTGGCTACACTAATAAATAAGGCCGCTTTTAAGGCAAATTTTACCAGGCGTGTCAAAAAAGTTTTGACAGTTTCATCCATCTCTTGTTTCTTCAGGCTGGCTTTAAAGAGTTTGGCGGCAAACTTGACCACCTGAAGGCCAATAATTAATGTAGCAATTGCCAGCAGAATTTTAGGGGCATATTCTACGGACATTGAATAAAACTGATTAAGATATTTTTCCATGTTTCTTTAAAAAATAATAAGTGTTTAATTTGATTTTGAATAAAGGTAAAAAAATAAAACGAGCAATCGTTTTCAGTCAATGCTTTGTTGTTAGTTCCTAAGGAATGGTACCAAAATAAATTTACATTCTTAACCTCATCTTTTGAGGCTATACTTTGTTAAAAAATAGCCGAATAGCGATGCTATTAGCCGACCATCCCGCAAGCTCGCTCAATATCCACTGGATATTGCCGTGCCGCGTATAGCAACAAAATATTTTAGCGTTACTATAGAAATTTATTTTTACACCATTCCTAAGGAATGGTGAGAAATTAAATTACCATTCTTGAGGTAGAGGTTTTGTTTTGAGACGAGGCTATTTTTTGCGCCCATAGCAGCGCTACGGGCAATAAAAATAACGAAGTATCAAGGCGAAAAATCACCCCTCAGAGTGTAAATTTATTTTTGAACAATTCCTAAGTAAAATGGAAAAAATAAAGTAATCCAAAAGAAGGCAGTATCTGTTTGTTGGACGATGAAAAAAATCTTTGCGTAGCCTTAGCTACGGAACTATTTTTTGAAGAAGTACAACGGTCAGAGACGAAATTCAGTGGATTAGGTTATTTTTGTAGTTTTACTAAGGCTGTTCGGCTAAAATTTAACCATAAGCCCTATGTCTAGTACATGCTTGAATTGAACCGCCTGAATGTTGCTGCCATCGGGTTGTTCAATCAAAATGTCGTTGTCATAAATTAAGTGGGTACCAAAGCTCGCACTAAAGAATTTGTTTACCTTAAATACCAGGTTGGTAGTCCAGTTAACATCTATAAACTGGGTGGTTTTATAGTTGGCAAATAGGTTAACAAATGTATCGAAGGTAATGTTTTCCATCAGCTCCAGGGTAAGCTTTCCGGTAAAGTCTATCCCTAACTCATTTCTTATGTTTTTGCCAGGCTCTACCCCAAACGCCCCTACACTAGACAAAGAGTCGTCTAATACGATGGTGATCTTGTTGGCGACGGGTGAAAGCACTGCCGAAAATATTTTGTTTTGGTAACCAATACCTATAGTAGGTAATATATAGGCAGGCGAGAAAAAATCAGAAATTCTCTGATCAATAGACTCTTTGCCCAGGGAGTCTACCTTGTAGGTATACCCTGGCTGAATTTGGGTAGAAAAATTAACTGCTGCCGAAATGTTCCAGTTTTCGGTAAGTTTGTACCCATACTTGGTCATCATCGAGAGCTGATCTTTGGTTTTCTTAAACAAACGATCACCATCGCCTACCCTGGCTATACCGTAGTCTACATGAAATGTATTGTCCCAAATGCTTCGCTTGGTTTCTCGCTTGGCATTAAAGTTTAACACCGTACCCAAGGCTATAGAGTTGTCTCCTCCGGCAGCCCAGTTGCTCAACCCGGTATTGTTAAAGGTAAGTCTTACAAAACCAGCCCGTTTCCAGGGGGAGGTGGCTTTGGTGGTATCTTCTTGTGCCTGCACACTGGCCAATGACAGACAGAAGGCAATCATTAATAGTGTAAAATTTTTTGTCATAATTGTTTTATTTGGGAATAAAAAAATTTTAAAAAATATGATCAGATGTTTAAGACGGAAAGGTAATAAATAGGATAAAAAAAATAGGTGAATCACATTTTTTTACACACCAACCTGATTTTTTTTTATGCGAAAAGTAGTAAAACAATTCAAAATATCGAACTTGCGAATCATTAGTATTTGGGGACTGGGTATTAGGAACTGGGTACTAGGTTTAGTTGTATTTTTGATGCAGTAAAAAAATCCAAGTTTTATTATTAAAAGCTATTTTTGATCATCAATTACCCAGTCAGACACCCCAAACACAAGAAACCTTATACCTAGTGCCCAGCTCCCAGAACCTGTTAAGACATACAACATGCGGCATTTATTAGGTATTAAGGACATCTCAAAAAACGACATAGAACGCATATTTGAGATGGCAAGCCATTTTAAGGATGTAATCAATCGCCCCATCAAAAAAGTACCCTCACTCAGGGACATTACCATTGCCAATGTTTTTTTTGAAAACTCTACCCGTACCAAACTTTCGTTTGAACTTGCCGAAAAACGCTTGTCTGCCGATGTGGTCAACTTCTCGGCATCGGGCAGTTCGGTAAAAAAGGGGGAAACCCTGCTCGATACGGTCAATAATATTTTGGCTATGAAGGTAGACATGGTGGTGATGCGGCACTCAAGCGTGGGCGCCGCCCATTACTTGTCTAAGCGGGTAAACGCGCGTATTGTAAACGCAGGCGATGGCACCCACGAACACCCCACGCAAGCTTTGCTCGACTCGTTTTCGGTCAATGAAAAGTTGGGTGGGGTAGCTGGAAAAAAGGTGGTGATTGTAGGCGATATTTTGCATTCGCGGGTGGCCTTGTCCAATATTTTTGCTTTTCAGAAACTGGGTGCCGAGGTAATGGTGTGTGGTCCTATTACGCTGTTGCCCAAGTATATAGAGTCGCTGGGGGTAAAGGTAGAGCTCGACGTGCAAAAGGCGCTGGAGTGGTGCGATGTTGCCAATGTGTTGCGTATTCAGCTTGAACGCCAGCAAATCAAGTATTTTCCGTCGTTGCGGGAGTATTCGCTGTATTATGGCATCGACAAAGCCCGTCTTGAACGTCTCGACAAGGAGATTACGATCATGCACCCAGGACCCATCAACCGGGGCATAGAGCTGAGCAGTGACGTGGCTGACTCTGACCACGCCATTATACTCGACCAGGTTGAAAATGGGGTGGCGGTGCGCATGGCGGTGTTGTACTTGCTTGCCGAGGGGATTAAACCGTAGAGCTCTTGTCAGCAACAAGCTTCAAGGGGTGCACTTGTCGCTCGAAGCTTGTCGCTTAAAATTCTCAAATTTGATAAAAAATATGGAATACGATATTAATATGTTGCAGGTAGCGTCGCCTCAGACGTGGCTCGATGCAGTGTTGAACGATTTTGACGCATTTTTACAAGACCACGCCGATTGTGAACGCAAGGCGTCGGCTATGGCGATGAGTTTTGTTGCCAAGTTTCCCAACCGCACCGAAATTATCCCTGAGTTGATTGACATTGGGGTTGAGGAGTTGCAGCATTTCAAACAGGTATACAAAATAATGGAACGTCGGGGGGTGTTGTTGCCCGAAGGAATGGCTAAAGATTTGTACATCAAGCAGCTGGTAAACTTGTGCCGTTCTACCCGTGAGGAGCGTTTTATGGATCGTCTGATTTTGGCGTCGTTGGTAGAGTGGCGGGGTTGTGAGCGTTTTAAGCTCATTGCCGATGGCTTAAGTGCCGATGAGGAACCTGACCTGAAACGGTTTTATCAATTGTTGTGGGAGTCGGAGGCGCGCCACGGGGAGAGTTTTATTGCGATGGCGTTGCGTTATTTGCCCGAAGCCGATGTGCAAAACCGCTTGCAGTATATGGTAGACGAGGAGGCGAAGATTTTGCAGGGGCTGGAGATCAGGGCGGCGTTGCATTAGGGGGGGGGTTCTTGATATAGTTTTAGCCTTTGGCTTTTGCTTGAGCTATGATGTAGTTTTAGCCTTTGGCTTTTGTTGGGCTGTTTGTAGGGGGCTTTTGGCTTTTGCTTGAGCTACGATTTAGTTTTAGCCTTTGGCTTTTGCTTGAGCTATGATGTAGTTTTCGCCTTTGGCTTTTGCTTGAGCTACGATGTAGTTTTAGCCTTTGGCTTTTGCTTGAGCTATGATGTAGTTTTAGCCTTTGGCTTTTGCTTGAGCTACGATTTAGTTTTAGCCTTTGGCTTTTGCTTGAGCTATGATGTAGTTTTAGCCTTTGGCTTTTGCTTGAACTATGATGTAGTTTTAGCCTTTGGCTTTTGCTTGAGCTATGATGTAGTTTTAGCCTTTGGCTTTTGTTTGGCTGTTTGTAGGGGGCTTTTGTGCAAGGTTTTTGCTAAAGTACTTGCCCACCAAATTTAGCGGGCAGTTTTGGCAAGTAAACAAGCCCGCAAAGCTTGGCAAAACCAAGAAAATCGGTTAGTTTTGTGTGATTAATTGTGGTCATCAGTATATCCTCCCATTACATTATGGAATATAAAAACCGTCACTTAACTACTCAAAAAAAGAAAAAAGATACAAATGCTCAAGAGGGCATTTCGGGCAACGAATACCTCCAGCGCCTGGAGTTTTACAAAAAACGTTTTGAAGATGAGCGGCAAAAATTCACCTCTTCTGAAGAAAGCGATGACACCACGCCCACCACGCCTGTGTCGAAAAAACAGGACAAGCCGGTAACGCCTTCGCCTGAGCAAAAACAAACGCCCCCCACCGACACCCCGCCTACCCAGCGCAAGGAACCAACTACCCCATTGGGCAAAACCGACAAAGCTCCTACTCCCCCACCTACCGAGGAGGGTAGCAAAGAGCAACTAAAACAACTAGAGAAAGAACAGGGTCTACAGCCCGTCACCAAGGGGCCGGAAGATACCAAGGGCGACTCCAAAAACCCAAAAGAAGGCACCAGCCTCAAAGAAGAGTCGCCAGACAAAACTGAGCAGGAGCCTACCCAAAAGCAGGAAGTCTCTAAAGACCAAACGCTTAAGGTGACCATTGAGCCCACCGACAAAACCAATAGTAAAGATAAGGACATACGATCTACCCCTCAGGATACTCCTTCGGGCGGAGGGGGAAGCAAAACATTGCCAGGAGGCAAAAGTGGCGGCGGTGTGTCGGGCAAGAAATCGGGAGGCAAAGGCGGCAACAAAGCAGGAGGCGGCCCTGGCCAACGCATGACCAATATACCCCGCCCCGAATTTGCCGATAGTGAAAAACGCATGGCGGTGCGCATAGACCAGGAAAAGGGCAAACCCAAGGCAAGCATGCTCAAAGCCACTAAACCTGTAGTGGACAAAAACAAGAAAAAAATTGCCCAAACCCAAAAAGCTGAGAAAAAGAAAACCCCGGCGGTGCTGAAAATCAAACAAACTAAAGATGCCGAGGTGATTCCGCAAAAGGCAAGCAATGCCGAAAAGTCGGCAGAAGACGTCAAAGGCTTGAGCAAGAAGGAGGTGAAAAAAACCGACCAGGGCAGCATTGCCCAAGCCGCTGCCAGGTTTAAGCAAGCCTTGGTAGACAGCACCCCAAAAAACGCCGACCAGTTGCAAGACGAGGAGTTTATGGGCAAGCTCAACAAAACCGCCGAAGAGGGCGTAAGCGAGCTGTTTGACAAGGTAGAGGTAAAAACCCAGGAAGTAGGCAATGACTTTAAAGAGATAGACAACCCTGGCCTGGGCGAAAAGCCCCGCGCAGCCAAGGCACTGCCCGACATAGAAAAAGCCCAAAACACGGCGTTGATGGATGTAGAGGAGCTCAAGGCCAAACAAAAGGTGCCCGATGAACAGCTCGACACCATTAGGCAATCGGGCGATGAGGCTACCAAGATTCTGAAAAAGGAAAAAATTGGCGAGGGAGAGGCCATTTCTTACGCCCAGTTTAGCGAGGCAAAGTCGGAAGACCTGCGCCGCGGCATAGACCAGTATGAGAAGGTACAGGAGGAGTCGGCAACGGGTGCCGACAAGGTACGCAAAACGGAGAAAGCGAAGCACGATGCCATGGCCAAGGCGATCAAAGACAAAGAGCAAGCCAAGCGAAGCCACATGCGCGCCAACCGCGACGAACAACTCAAGGCAAGCCGGGGGCAACAAGGACGCGCCAAATCAGACTTTGAGATCAAGCGCGCCGAAATTACCGCTAAAATGGATGAGGTGTTTGACCGCACCCGCAAGGCGGTGACCGAACGCCTGGGCAAGCTCGACTCGGAGGTAAAAACCCGCTTTAGCCGTGCCAAACGCAGGGCGATGAATACTTTTACCAAAAACGTGGAGACACGCCTGGACAAGTTTCACGACGACCGCTATTATAAAAAAGGGCAAAGCCTCGGCAGTTTGTTGTACAACATTGGGCGCTCGTGGTTTGAAGACACCAGCGACTTGCCCCAGGTGCTGGCGATTTTTGAGAGCGAAAGAAAGTATTTTATTGATACTATAGAAAAAGAGATTGCTTCTATTATAAGCTATGTAGAGAGCGAAGTGGCGGCTTGCAAAAAGATGATTGAGGAGGCCAATACTGCCCTCGAAAACATTGTGAAGGCACAAGGGCCTGCTTTCCAGAAAATAGCGAAGGAGGCTTACCAAAAAATACGCAAGCAACTCGACAAGCTCGACAGCGAGGTAGACAAAAAAGCCAACGAACTCAAACGCTACCTCGAAGCCCAACGCAAAAAAGCGATTGAGGAGGTAGACAAAAAAATAGCCGAGATCAAAGAGCGCCTGAAGGGTTTGCTGAACCAGGTAGCCAAGTTTTTGACCGATGCCGCCTATAAGTTCTTTAAGTGGGTGCTCTCCAGCAGTGGGTTTAGCACCGAGCAAATAGACCAAATCATTAACCAGGGCGTAGAGGTGCTCACTAAGATAGTGACCGACCCCATGGGCTTTTTCCAAAATATGGTAGATGCCGTGGGCAAGGGGTTCAACAATTTTGTGGGCAACATTGGCAAACACCTCAAAAACGGTTTCTTTGCCTGGCTCACGGGGGCAATGGGCGGAACGGGCTTGAACCTGCCCCAAAAATGGGATTTGAAGGGTATTTTTTCGGTGGTGCTACAGGTCATGGGGCTCGACTGGACGGTACTGCGCGCCCGCATTGCCAAAGAGGTGGGCGAAGAAAACCTGGCGCGCGCCGAAGAAGCGGGTGGCGCCGGACTGGAGCTGTTGCAAGCCATCAAGGAGAAGGGTTTTGTGGAGGCAGTATGGGATATGTTGGCAGAAAAAGCCGAGGAGATCAAAACCATGGTGATCAACGAGATTCAGAATTGGTTGATTGTGTCGGTAGTAAAGCAAGCCACCATTAAAATACTCTCGATGCTGAACCCCGCCGGGGCTATTGTGCAGGCAATTTTGATGATTTACGACTTTGCCATGTGGCTCATCAACAACTGGGAACGCATTGTACAGATTATCCAAAACATTGTATCGTCGGTGGGCAAAATAGCCATGGGCATGCTGGGCGAAGCCGCCAAGTTTATTGAAAACACCCTCGCCAACTTTGTGCCCCTGTTGCTCGACTTTATGGCGCGTATGCTGCGCCTGGGCAACGTAAGCGCCCGCATCAAAAAAATACTGGTGAAACTGCGCAAGCCAATCGATGATTTGATGGAGAAGATAATGGCGTTTATTAGGAAGAAGCTGCGTAAGTTTAGCAAGAAAAAACCGAAGAAGGGGGGGAAAGAAAAAGAGAAGGAGAAGGAAGTGAATAAGAAAGATAAACAAATTGACCTCAGCCACATAAAAGAAAGGTATGAAAACCAAAATAACGAAAAACATACGCTACGCTTTGTTAGAGAAGGGAAAAAATATGTACTCAAGAGGTTTAGTAGTAACCCTACTTTAGTATTAGGTTGGCTAGTTTCTAAAATCACAGAGACAAATAATGACCCCAACCTAAGCCAAACTCAGAAAGCTGCGAGAATAAAGAAAATACGTGATGCGCAAGAGGTTGCTAGAGAGATAAGGGACTTTTCATATCCTACGCCTAATTCAAAATCCATAAAGAAAAGTAAAGGGTTGAAAATTGTTGAAGGGCTTGTCAATAAGCTAATGAAAATCATTAGGGATCATATAGATAGCAATATCGTACCTGTGCCAAGAATGATTGTAACTCCACCATTTACGGATAACAAAGCATCTAGTTTAGAGGTAAGATATTTAGCAAGAAATAATCATCAACCCGGTTCTGCAACTAACCCTGATAATATTCCAGTTGCAAGTAACATCCTTAGAGGTTTAGGAATTAGAGGTAGTTGGGTAGCTTTTCATATTATTAATGACGAATTTGGAGGACGTGGTATAAATTCTAATTTAATACCCACTCCTAGAGAAATTAATAACCCTGATTACTTGAATAACTTTGAAAGACCAATGAGAGCTTTATACAGAAATGATGATCCAAAAACAGGACGAAATATTCTTTATATGACTGCTACTATTAGCTATCGTAGTGAATATAAAGGTCAGTTTGTAAAAAAAATAAAAGTAGTAGGGGGAAATATGAAGGTAGTAAAAGACCGCTGGAAACCTTCTACAAAAAACAAACTATCTTGGTCTAAAACTATCCCTCTTCCAGAGGCTGAATATATTTATGTTAACTCTCTGCCTTCTGATGCTAATCTCCGTAAAGAAATTTTCAGAAATTTTAATATAGATAACAAGTTAATAGATCTTATCTATGAGCTAAGTACTAAAGAGGAAATTAAAAGTATTAGTCAAATAATAGGCTTTGTAAAACAACACACTTCTAGTAAAAAGTCTAGAGGTTATAAAATGCTAGTTAATAGATACATAAAGCAACTGACTCAAAGTGGCGATGGAAAATTCAAATTTGAAAGAAAAGACAACTAAATGTCATAATATGGATATTGAAAACTATATTTTAGAAATGATGGAGCTAGGAGAAAAACTTCAAAATCATCCTAACATTCATTTGGTAAACTTTAATATTGTAGAGCAAAACGCCCCTGAAAGCATAGATGAACTAAGTCAAAAGCTTCCTTTCAGCTTACCTCCTATTGTTATTGAATTTTATAAAACTGTTCATTCAATTCAGATACGCTGGATTCGTAAAGATAATCCAGATTATGAACCTGATATGTATGATACAGAAGGATGGTTTAACCCCATAGAGGGGGATGGGCTGATTTATGATGGTATAATAAATATGTTACCTTTTGAAGATGTCTTTTTTGGTGAGTGGAATGTATTGAAAAACTTAGCAGAAGTAGAGGAAAGTATCAATTTCAATAACAAACAAATTACCTACAAAGAGTTTTATAGCCATATCTACCCTTTTGATATATGGAATGATATTCAAAGTTCAGCTTTTTATGTTGATAAGAACACTGCTGACTTTTTAGTGTTGACTACTTTTTTTCACTCTGAGGATTATCATCAGTCTATTATTACTGATTTTGAATCTTACTTGGAGATGATTTTACATACAAATGGAATGCACGACGGTAAATATAAATACTATAAAAACTATAATAGTGAATACAAGGTAATAAAAACCCCTAGATCATTCTGGACAAAAAATAATGTTATTGATTTAGATAGTTTACCAGAAACGTTTTAGCACATGGATATTGAGCAATATATAATATCATGGTTGGAAGCGGAAGATGATTTACGAGCTCATAAAAAAGTAGATGTTATAGAATGTAACATTGACCAAAATGATTATGAAAAAACTCTTTTAGAAAACCTGAGCAAATTACAGTTAAACATTTCTCAGGATATTATTGACTTTTATAAATACCTAAATGGTATTCAATTATGTTGGATACACAAAGATCATCCTAATTACTCTTCAGCTATTTCTGAATCTATTACCTACCATTTTGAGCCCCAAGAATTCGTTTTTGAGAGTTTTGTTTGCTCAGGTTATGTAAATATTCTTCCTTTTGAGGAAGTCTTTTTTACGCAGTGGGATGAATTAAAGCAGCTAAGTACGCTTAGAAAACCTGTAAATTTTAACGGTAAGAATATACCTGCAAGTGATTTTTATAACTCAATTTACCCTTTCGATGTCTTTGGTTTGTATCATACATCTGCATTTTTTCTTGATAGTTCATCAAAAGAGGTCTGGGTAATATTTTCCTTTGGAGACTTTAAGGATTTTTCTGAGTCAGTCATAACAGACTTTGAATCTTATCTCTTCATGATACTGTACAAAAGAGGGCTTTTAAAAGCCCGCAAAAAATATTATCAACACGGAAAAGTCCAAAGGTTAATCAAAACGCCTGCCAACATCTGGAGTATACGTGATATACCTAACTTAGACACTTACCAAAATACCTAAGATTTCCCTATACCCAAGAGAAGGGTTTTGTAGAGGCAGTATGGGATATGTTGGCAGAAAAAGCCGAGGAGATAAAAACCACGGTGATCAACGAGATTCAGAATTGGTTGATTGTATCGATAGTAAAGCAAGCCACCATTAAAATACTCTCGATGCTGAACCCCGCCGGAGCCATTGTGCAGGCAATTTTGATGATTTACGACTTTGCCATGTGGCTCATCAACAACTGGGAACGGATTGTACAGATTATCCAAAACATTGTATCGTCGGTGGGCAAAATAGCCATGGGCATGCTGGGCGAAGCCGCCAAGTTTATTGAAAACACCCTCGCCAACTTTGTGCCTTTGTTGCTCGACTTTATGGCGCGCATGCTACGCCTGGGCAATGTAAGCGCCCGCATCAAAAAGATATTGATGCGATTGAAGAAGCCTGTGGATGAGTTGATGGAGAAGATAATGGCGTTTATTAGGAAGAAGCTGCGTAAGTTTAGCAAGAAAAAACCGAAGAAGGGGAAGGAAGAAAGAGAAGACAAGCAAAGCAAAGAATATACACGCTTCGCAAATGAGATAAAAAAGAAACTAGAAAATAAGAAAGATGTTGATGCAACTACTTATGAATCTCTTAGAACAGCTAAAGAGAAAGAAGCCAAGCAGTTAGAAAAAATATATCACGGAAAAGTTAAAACTAAAGAAAAAGTTAATATTAATTTTATTGAAACAAGCAAAGATAAAAAAGACAATGACATTGATATTAAAATTAAAGTTGATGCTATCCATATAAAAGCAAAGTTAAAACTTGATAATGACGATGAAATACTGTTAAATGCAAAAGAACAGTATATTAACTTAGCTAATGAAAAACATACACTTAAGTTTGATAAAAAAGGGGAGAAATACATTCTCATGCGCTATAGTTACCCTCCAATGCTTGTAAAAGAATGGTTGACAGAACAGGAAAACTCAATAAATGCCTCAACAAGTCTTTCTCAAAAAGATAAAGATGATAAACTGAGAACTATCAAAAAAGCAAGAGAAGTAGCCGATAAGCTTGAAGCATTTTCTTATCCTGATTTAAAAACTAACCCGAAACCTAAAAAAAATCCACAAGCAGAAGTTGATAAATTATTAGATAAGCTGATGTTGTATGTGAAAAAAGTTGATCAACACATTTTGCCATTACCAAATATGGTTACTGTTCCACCTTTCACAAACAACAAAGCTAGTAAAATAGAGGTTTCTTATTTAGCTCGCGGGAATCATCGCCCTGGTACTGCTGCTAACTCAACCAAAAACATACCAGAAGCTGACAGCATTCTAAGGTCAATGGGATTAAGGGCAGCTTGGGTAGCATTTCATTTATTCAATGAAAATTTGGGAGGGTTGGCTGTTGAGTCCAACCTAGTTCCCACGCCACAATTTATGAATAAAGATTATCTCAATGAATTTGAAAGAGATGTTAAAGATTTTCACGATGATGATAATAAGAAACTCCCTGGACAACAGGCTAATTCTGGGCGAAATGTAATTTACTTTTATTCTCAAGTATCTTATCATAAAGGTGTATATAAGGACGCATTTGTAAAAAGTATTAAGTCTGTTGCATATCTGATGAAGCCAGGTAAAAATAAATGGGTACAAAATAAAACTGCTAAAATTGGGGAATGGGATAGAAAAGGAATTGAGTTGCCTAAACCAGAAAAAATAAAAGTAAACCTTTTACCTTCTTCAAAAATAGATAGAGAAACCATGTTCTCCAGTTTTAACATTGATAACTCTCTAATAGAAATTATATATGAGTTAAGTAGAAGCACAACAATTACACATTTTAAACAAATCGTTGGCTTTGCAAAATCGCGAGCAACTAGTCAAGGTAAATTAAAAAGATACATTACTCAAATAAATCAGGGTGAACAAAATGGTAAGTTTGATTACTCTGTTGAAGATTGAAACATACAATGGACATTGAAGAATATATTTTTGATTGGATGGATATTTCAGATAAACTGAAGGATAATTCAAATACTCTACTGTTGAATTGGTCATTGAATACCACGGTTTATTCTGTTGAAGAAATTGGTCGCAAAGAAAATGAATTGAATTTAACACTTCCAACGGTGTTGAAGCAATTCTATTCACTAACAGATGGATTTCAACTAAGATGGATACACCGAAATCACCCTCAATTCAAGGATGAGGAGTATACTTTTGATTACTCAGTGTCACCGCTTGATTTATTTTCCGATGACTTCTCTTATTCAGGTTGTGTAAATATATTACCATTTGATATGGTATTTAATACTGACTGGAATGAGGTATGGAGCGGCTGGCGGGAAAATAGTAGTTATTCCAAAAAAATTTCTGTTAATGGAAAAAAAATGGCCCAGGGAGAATTATTTAGTAAACTCTATCCATTTGATTTTTATGGAAATGGCTCAACTGCTGCATTTTATATTGATGAGCAGGATTTTGGGGTGATGCTTTCTACTCAGTATTTTTTGGACTTTGATTCTTATCCAATGATAGATTTTGAGGCTTATCTTCAAATGATTCAATCAGACTATGGTTTATATAGGAAAAGAGCGTTTTGCTTTGACAAATTAAGATATAATGACCACCTGACCAAAGAGATTAATACCTTAGATATTGAAATGTATGATTCCATTAGCCAATTTGAGTTTTTATCGTAAACACTCGAGTTTTTAAAAAATAAATTCTAGCGTAAGCCACCACTTACGCTTTTTTTGTGTCAAAACATTGTATCGTCGGTGGGCAAAATAGCCATGGGCATGCTGGGCGAAGCCGCCAAGTTTATTGAAAACACCCTCGCCAACTTTGTGCCTTTGTTGCTCGACTTTATGGCGCGCATGCTCCGCCTGGGCAACGTAAGCGCCCGCATCAAAAAAATACTGGTGAAGCTGCGCAAGCCAATCGATGATTTGATGGAGAAGATAATGGCGTTTATTAGGAAGAAGCTGCGTAAGTTTAGCAAGAAAAAACCGAAGAAGGGGGAAGGTGATGATATCAAAAAAGAAAACAAAAAAGATGGAAAGCCTGAAAAACTGACCCAGAAGGATAAAGCAGAGCATCGTAAAATGGCAAAAGAAATTGCCAAAAAACTAGAAGAGCCTTTGACCAAAAAAACACCTTTTGAAGAAGCTTATAAATTAAAGAAGAAGGAAGCTAAAGCATTAGAAGACCAATATCAAAGAAAGCTGAAAAAGGGGATAAATATAGATATCAAGTTTAAAAATGCCTCAGTAGATAAAAAAGACGGTGACATTGATTTTGTCATCGTTATTGCGCCTAATAATACTTCTCAATCAGGCTCAGTAGATGTAGTTGCAAGATTGAATGAACAAGAGGTAGTAAAGGAGGTAAATGATGCCAGTGTAGACGCAGAAAGTAGTTTTCCATCTAGTGCCCTGCCTACTTGGGCGGCAACCTTTGCGGTGCCAGGAACTCCTATTAAGATTGAAAAGGGCAATAAAAAAGGAGAAGACCTTACCTTCAGAAAAATACTAGGAAAAAAAGGCCTTAATGAATTTGAAAGAAAAGTCACCCTAGCGCTTACCAATACTGTCAATGAGCTAAATAGCGACTTCTTAAAAGATCAAGGGATAACTAAAACAGAGCTTAATAATCAAATTAAAAATGTAGCAGAAAAAGTAATGACATACCTGACAGACAAAAGTTTAATGTTCATTACTCCTACTGGTATACCCCGTGATGTATCACAGAAGAAAAAAGGTACTAAATACAACTTTGTAAAGGTAAATACACAGCTAAGAAAACTAGGTGCCAGTAAATCTAAGTCATTGTATGCAAAAATAGTCGAAAACGGAGATGGTGTATTATATAGCATATTAAGAGATGCTCTTAAAGCTGAAGATATAGAATTTCAAGTTCACCATGCGCACCCTATGTATTTAGGAGGAGAACACATAGTGGACAACTTATTGACATTATTTGGCTACGCAGGAAGACCCTTTGAACCTCATGGTATGCTACATGAACTCATTGATGAAATGGATATTAAGAAGTTTCTTAACACTAACTATCCAACAATGACATTGGATAATACATTATTAAGTAAGCACTTTGACAGCGAAAAACTAAAAATTCTTATTGGTACTCTTAAAACCGATGGGACTATTACCTATAAAGAAACAAACTTGAAGCTTAAGAAATAACATGAACAATTGGCAACTGATAGCAAGTTCTGGCGAAGATTACAATGCTTTTGCATCTGTAATAATCGACAACAATATTTATATAAGAGGTTATGATAATATATATCAGCTCAATATAGAAGCTGGTGGAGTGATATGGAGTCATCTTTTCAAAAACCAAAAACCAATGGCAACCAACGCCCTAATAGGTAACAAGGAGGGGGTTTTCACTTATGAGGAGCATAAAAATAATAAAGAATATACTACTACCTTTTATTGGTTTTCACTTAGTGGAGAAGTTTTATGGAAAAAAACACTGCCCTATGTACCCTACAAAAACGCTATATCCATAACCGCCAATAATACATTACTAATGAATGGAGTGTCTTATGGCGAGGACAGCATTGCCATTGTTGAGTTAGACATCAAAACAGGAGAAGTTGTATTTCACCAAAACCACTCTAAGCTTCTAGAATTTACATTCTTTTATGAAAATAAAAGAGTGTTTCTGGGAAGTGATGGATGCTACTTATTTAAAAAAGAGGAATCAGATAAACTTACTTTATTATCGGAAGATAGGATTACAGAAATTATTATCAATGCTAAAAATCACCTTTTTTATATTTCAGAAGCTGA
Source organism: uncultured Microscilla sp. (assembly GCF_947493425.1). Taxonomy (GTDB): domain Bacteria; phylum Bacteroidota; class Bacteroidia; order Cytophagales; family Microscillaceae; genus Microscilla. The sequence goes on from NZ_CANLRP010000018.1 coordinate 52,991, forward strand.
TGAAGTAGACGAATATTATCTCAAACAACTTGATATCAGCTCTCAAAAACTAAAGATACTATATACTTTCGAAAACCCTGATACAAACCTTGGTCCTCTTATATCTAGTAATCAAAAGTTTTTTTATTTGCCCGGAGGAATAGATGAAGGAGAAGGTTTACAAAAGATAAACTTAGAAACGTCTAAAGAAGTATGGTCAATAAATAATGAGGACTGGACTTTTTATAACATCATTAATTTACAAGACCATATAGTTGCAAGCATAAAAGATAAGACAAAACCAGGCAAAAGCTTTGTTATATATATCGATAAATCCAGTGGTAAAGTATTGGGTAAAATTGATAGCATGGCAAACCCCTCAGATATTTATTCTTTGAATAATCAAAGCTTTTTAATAACAGGAACTTATGAAGTCCAACTCATAAGGCAAGCTTTATAGAACACAAAAAAAGCGTAAGCGAACCCTTACGCTTTTTTTGTACAGTTCATTCAATATTACAGTATTCGTTAAAAACAGCAAAAAATGAATGCCAAGTTCACCATGCACACCCTATGTATTTAGGAGGAGAACACGTAGTGGACAACTTATTGACATTATTTGGCTACGCAGGAAGGGCTTTTGAACCACATGGCATGTTGCATGAGTTTATTGATGAAATGGATATTACACGCTTCTTAGACACCACTCGCCCATCTGTTAAATTAGACAATAAAGATTTAAGAAAACATTTCAATGACGATAAGTTGAAGATATTTATCGGAACATTAAAAACGGATGGATCAATTAAGTATAAAAAGACTACAATGAACCTAAAAAAATAAACATATGGCAGTTAATTGGGAGTTAGTCGCTGAGATAGGCAGAGAAACAGAAGTTTATGACTCAGAATATATTGATAATAATAGGTACTTTAGAGAAATGTCTAGTATTATTCAGTGGAATGCTCAAGATACTAAGGTTACTTGGGAACATAAGTTTTCAGATGACAAAATGATGGGAGGTAAAAACCTTTTAGGCAATCATCAAGGGATTTTTACTTATGAAGAACATAAAAAAAATGCAAAACATTCTACTTTTTATTGGTTTACTCCCGATGGAGAAATAAAGTGGAAAATAACCTTACCCTTTAGCCCCTATGAAAAAGCTGTCTTTATGTTAAATGGTACCAGTATTTGGATGTATGGAGTGTTGCATAGTGAAGAATGTTGGGCTGCATTAGAGTTAGAAATTGACTCTGGCGAGGTAATTACTCTCAAACAAAATAAGGCCTTGACACAAGATGCAGCTTTATTAGATGAAGAGATATTTTTGGGAGGAAGAGATGGATTTTATTATACCAATCGAAATCATTCTTTTGAACTTCAACTTTTGACAAAAGGGTTTGTGGTAGCTGTTTTTAAAAACGCAGAAAAAATTTATTGCATCATTGCTGTTACAAAAGGTCAGTATAAACTTATTACCTGCGGCGATGACAAAAACTGTATTACCCTGGTAGATTTTTCTGCTTCACGAAATCACTTAAGTCCTGTTGTTACCAGTGATCAAAAGTTTTTGTTAATTGCACCTAACCAAAAAGAAGGCATTCAAAAAATCAATATTGCCACCTCAGAGGTAGTTTGGCAAACGGGAAAAGGCGTTTGGACTTGTAACCATATGCATGAAATTGGAGATTTAATTATAGCCAAGGTAGAAGAAGGTGATGATGATTTGATATTAACTATTGACAAAAATACCGGAAAAGTACTTGGTAAAATAGAAAGCCAAGAGTTTCCTTCAAGTGTATTTCCAGCAGAAGCTAATCACGTAATCATTTCAGGAATGGATGGTGCGCAACTAGTAAAAGTTTCCTGACTCATGTAAGCAAGAAATATTTTTACAATAACAAATGGTTAACTGGGAAATAAGCACAAATTCGGCAACAGATGATGATGCATTTGATATGGTATATATACATCATCAAGTCTATTTTAGAGGAACTAATACCTTATTTGCCTGGGATAAAGGGAATGGAAATATTTTATGGAAATATACTTTTCAGGATCAAAAGGCGATGGCGGGCAAAAGAGTACTCGGAAATGAGCAAGGGTTGTTTTCTTATGAAGAACATAAAAGCAACTTAAACTACACCACCTTTTATCATTTTTCTTTTACAGGAAAAGTCAAGTGGCAAAAAACCTTGCATTTTAGCCCCTACCAAAAAACTGTACTGCTTATAGGAGATAAACTATTTTTACAAGGCATTTTACACGAAGAAAATACTTGGGCTACCATTCAACTCGATGTAAACACAGGAGATGTGCTTACCTTAAATACACGTGAATTTCTTGCTGACCAAGGCTTCAATTATAATAATGATATTTACTTAGGGGGACGGGATGGTCTTTTCAAAATGGATAGCAATAATCCAACTAATATCACAAAACTATCTGGTGATTTTATTACTGAAATGTTTACCGATCAAGCGTCTAACATATATTATATTGCCCAAGCTAATGAAGCAAATAAATACAAACTAGTTATCATAAGCCACGCTCAGGATGCACCTAAAGAAGTATATACTTTTCAGGCTTCCGATACAGGTTTAGATCCTCTCGTTGCTAATGAAGCTCAGAGTTTGTATATCTCCACAGACATAGATGAAGGACTAAAGAAAGTTGACTTGACCACCTCAGAGATACTTTGGAAATATAAAGAAGAAGGTTACACTATTTATAAAATGTACGCTCTAAACGGCTACATAATGGCTCAGGCAGAAGACAGTGAAAGTGAGTGTGCATTAATTTTCAATGAAAATAACGGGCAAGTAGAAGCGAAGATAAAAAGTCAAGAGTATCCTTCGGGTATATTTCCACTTACCGACAGTGAAATAATTGTTACAGGAATGGACGGCACACAACTTATCACAATTTCCTAAGTTTTATTGCCCAGCAAAAAAGCGTAAGCCAACCCTTACGCTTTTTTTGTGTCTAAATATCGCTCATCAACAACTGGGAACGCATTGTGCAGATTATCCAAAACATTGTATCGTCGGTGGGCAAAATAGCCATGGGCATGCTGGGTGAAGCCGCCAAGTTTATTGAAAACACTTTCGTTGAACTGATTGACCAAAACTGAGCGTTTGACATCACAACAGCAAAATGAATTATACTTCAGACCTAGAGAAAATAAAGCAAGAAATAGACAGACACCCTTTGCTGGAAGTAGTAACTTATGAAGTTGCCCTTCCCACAAGTAAAGAACAAATAAAATCAATAGAGCAAAAATATAATATTGTACTTGATCAGGGTTTAAAAGATTTTTATGAACAGGCTAATGGATGTTGCTTACATTGGCAATTAATAGAATTATCGGAGGATGAATATGATGCTAAAGTATATGACAAATTTGGAGATTATGAACCTGATTTAGAAAATGATGAGGAAAACCCTTTTGCTCAAATAAAAATCAATTCACTTGAAGACTGTTTTTTAAAAGACAGCTTTGGTTATGATGACTCTCACGATTATATTTTTCAGTTCAAGGGCAATGAATACATTGAGCATGAGTTTTCAAAAAAACTAAAAATATTAGATGAATACAGCACCTTTTCTTCTATTGCTTATCTATGTGATGCAGCATTTGAATCTGCACCACTGGTAATGTTATCAAGTCATTATTCCAACTGGTGGAACTCACACCTCACTGATTTTACTACTTACTGGAAAATCTTAATGCAGTCCAGAGGAATTACTGAAGTCAGAAGTGATGTTCCAGGAGCCACTGATGGGCATGCACTTCCCCCTCTGAAAGATTTTAAACCAGCAAAGATTCAACTATTTGACTAATCCTGGAGCCAACCCTCACGCTTTTTTCTGTGCTGTTTACTTGAGTAATATCAACGAAAAATCAGGCAAATACTGGCAAAGGTTTGTGGCCTTATACCAAAAACACAGAAAATACCTACCTTTGAAGCTATCTATAAACACCTCATTATCAACACTCTTACCAAGAAAGTAGGCAATAAGTAGATACCCGGTAGATAAATGGTAGATACTGATGACTGGCATTATTACTTTCTTAGGGATAGTTTTCGCTGAGCAAAACAGAGATACGGCTTTTGAACAAACCATTGATGTTTGAAATATTTTTAAATCGCTGCTCCCAATAAAAAACAAAACTTAAAGGCATACTGTATGACTAATGGTATTGGAAGCATAGTACTCAGGTCATTCAAATTGATCACAGGCCTCATTCATCAAAATATTACTAACCAATGACCAACTATAGGTATTTTTCTGTCGGGTTATTTATCATAGGCTGGCTTTTTATGGCAAGCCCCAAACTAATAGCACAAGCTACCCAAGCATCGCCATACATTGAAAAGGAGTACAACAAGACCCCAAAAGCTGAAATAGGTTTTAAGTTACGCCAGTCGGAAGTACTCTTGAATAACTCCCCTCAAAATAGCAGAAAGATAGCGTTGGAGGCATTGTATTTAGCCTCTCAAAAAAAATACAGGCAAGAAGAAGCCAAGGCACACGAACTTATAGGGCAGGCATACATGGCACAGGCAGTACATGAACAGGCACTCGAACATTTTCTGAAAGGACTGGATATTTTACAGAAAATAGAAGATTGGAAAAGGGTAGCTCATATTCTCAACCATATTGCAGTGTTGTACCGACGACAACGCCGCTATGATGAAACTATTAATTACTCGAAGCAGGCACTAAGACTGGCCAAAAAATTTGATCACTACTCTGAAATTGCCCTGGCACATATTAACCTTGGTGGGGCTTATTATTTCAAAAAAAACTACCAAAAATCCATCGAGTATATCCAAAGTTCAATAGATATACGGGAAAAATTTGATGAAAAAACTGGCTTGATCAACTCTTATAACAATATGGGATTGGTGATGCGCAAACTAAAAAAATACCAGGAAGCTTTGAGGTGGTACGCTATGTCGTTGAAGGTAAACAGTGGTGAAAGTGGAGTAAAACACATGAGGTCAGCCACGCTTGACAACATAGGTGATGTGATGACAGACCAGGAAAAATACAAAGAAGCACATGAGTATTATAATGAAGCTTTAAAAATAGCCCACGAGTCGGGGGTTAGCTTGAGGATGATGGAGGCCCACCAAAGTTTGTATGAATTGACCACCAAAGAACAAAACTTCAAGGCAGCTCTTTACCACTACCGTCAATATGTATTGTTGAAAGATAGTTTTATGAATACCAGTATGGGTGTCAAAATGAACAATTTACAGCAAAAACGTAAGATAGAAGTTTCCAAAAAAGAAAAAGAGTTGCTCGAAAAAGATATTAAACTAAAAAAGTCTACCATTTATCGGCAAAAAATACTCACTGCAAGTGCTACAGTTGGTCTGATGCTTATGTTAATTCTTGCATTTGTCATGCATAGAAGCAGGCGTTTTTTACAAGCCCAAAAAGCAGAAATTGACCGTCAAAATCAAGCCTTACTATTTACTCAGGAAGAAATTCTAAGTCAGCAGGAAGTAATTACTGCATCCAACGAACAGCTCACTCTACAAAACTCCAAAATTATGTCGAGCATTCGTTATGCTCAAACCATTCAGGAAGCCATCTTGCCCTTTTCTTCTCGTTTGAAAAAGGTGCTGGGAGAGTATTTTGTATTGTACAAACCCAAAGATGTAGTGTCAGGAGATTTTTATTGGCTAAGCAAGTTAGATCGCTACAAGTTCATTGCAGTGGTAGATTGTACTGGTCATGGGGTGCCAGGTGCCTTTATGTCACTCATTGGATTTTCGTTGCTCAACGAAATTATCAATGAAAAACATCACACTGACCCAAGTGTAATACTGAGACAACTTCACGAAGGTGTTTTCTTTGCTCTAAAGCAAGAGCAGTCAATTAATCGAGATGGCATGGATTTGTGCATGTGTCGTATAGAGGAGCAGGAAGAAGACAATTTAAAGGTAGTATTTGCGGGAGCCAAACGTCCCTTATATTATGTATCGAACAATCAACTGCACACCCTAAAAGGAGATAGAGTGAGTCTGGGAGGCAGACCAATTAAAACATCAAAACAGTTTACCAACCACACACTTTGTATGAAAAAAGGCGACTTGCTGTATTTAACTACTGATGGTTATGTAGACACCCCCAACCCTCAACGGCAAAGCTTCAAACAACACCGCTTACTCCAACTCCTTGATGATTGCAAACATATACCAATCCATCAACAAAAGCATATTTTTGAAAATGTTCTCAATAATTATCAACTAGATGCTGAGCAAAGAGACGACATTACCATTATAGGGGTAAAGCTATGATGGTTGCCATTTTTCTAAACTTTCACTACCACACTTTGAAAACAGATACACAACGAATATACGACTTTTATCAACACTATACGCAAGTACATGGTACTAGCACAGGGTGGTCGAGCCTGGACTATGCACTACGTTTGTATGACTTATCGTCTTCTTGTCCCCATCAACCATGGACTGAGCTTACCAGCATACTTGATATAGGTTCAGGGGAAGGGCACTTCAAAGATTTTTTGCGTACAAAACATCAGTTTAAGGGACATTATACAGGCATTGAAGTAGTACCTGAGTTTCATACAACTGCCCTGGCAAAGTATGGAGATGATGCACAAACCACTTTTATCGATGGCGAGTTTCTAACGCACGATTTTGACACAAACAAGTTTGACTGGGTATTTTCATTGGGAAGTTTAAGCGTGCTTCAACCAAATCAAGCAAAATATGACGAGTTTTTTTGTAAAAAAATGAGGGCACTTGCACGTTATGGTACTACGATTTACCTGAATGACGCTACCTTGACTTGTGCCCTATCTTTGCAAAATGTAAAGCACCTTGCTACCCACAATATAGATGATTTTGTACACATGCTGAGACAAAATTTTTCACCGGCTGTCATAGAGATTCATCGATTGTTACCTGTTGCACCACAAGGAGTAATTATTCACGTCAGATTTTTATGATAAACCACGATTAAGCCTGTTTTTTTCGCCAAGGTTAAAGGTTAAAATGGCCTTGGCCATTTTTTGTACACTTTGCCCCTCCTCTACCTTAAAAAACCTGCTTGGTTCTCTTCTTAATACTCACTGTAAAACATCTAAAGACACAGGGAGAGCCTTATCGGTTCTTTCATTGCTACGTCTGATGTCAGCCTGAAAACCAAGCCGCTCGTAATCAACCACTTACAAACAAAGTAGGTAATTAGTATATACCCACCACTCCTTCCGTAGGTATATTGTAGTAAGGCTATACTGGATATTATGCCTAAATAAGCTCACCTTAAGTACTAAGCAAACCACCATTGTCACACAGGTAATCAGTCACTCGAACTATTCTAAACCTAGTAAAAATGAATAAATCAACCCACTCAGATCAAAATGCCTCTGCTGAACAACAACCTAATCAAGAGCAGCGTCAGGCCAACCCAACGCCAACAAAGCACAACCAAGGGTCAAACTCTTCCATTAAAGCCAAACAAAGACCTATACAACGCAAGCACAAAACGGGGCCTCCTGTTCAAACCAAACATACTCCTATACAACGCCAACAAAAAGCTATTAAGGCTAAACACTTGCCTATACAAAGGTCAACTACCAACCAAACAGGGCTACCTGAGCCGCTCAAAAGTGGCATAGAAAACTTGTCGGGGCATCAGATGGGTGATATAAAAGTACATTATAACTCAAACAAACCAGCCCAACTCAAAGCCAATGCCTACGCCCAAGGTAATAACATTTACCTGAGTCCTGGGCAAGAACAACACCTGCCCCACGAAGCATGGCATGCAGCACAAAACAAAAAAGAAGACATAAAACCTACCACACAAACTAAAGATGGAGTAAAGATAAATGATGACCCCAAGCTAGAGAAAGAAGCTGATATAATGGGCAAAAAGGCATTGCAAACTGGCAATAATAATGCTACTGTGCCTCCCCAAAAACAGCAAAGTAAGGTCAAAAACCAAGAAGTAGTCATGCCCAAATACAAAGACGATAAAGGGAAAGAAACCACCGACCCACAAGACCCAATCGTAGGTAAACTAATCGCCAGGCTCATTCGTGATCAAGTACTTTATCGAGACTTCAGCCCTAAAGTTTTCAAAACAATCGAATTACCAATTGTCCAGCTCATGAACTTCATAGTAAAGAACCCTACCAAAACGTTAAACTATGCACAGATAAAATCGGCACTGATACAAGCTAGAGACAGCCAATTTTTTCCAGTAGAATACGCTCAAAGCAACACTCAAAAAAAATATTCGACACTGGTAAAATACGTCGGGGCGCTGCAAAACTGCCTGAACTTCTATTTGCACGAACTGTATCAATTGTATGATGCTTCAGACGCTCACCAAGCAAACAACTTGATAGATATAGTAGAAAGCATGATGGACAAAAACTATCGTCGTCTTCGTTTGCTAAAAATAGAATTAGCCATGATGGACGACAAAAAAACATTGCTTGATCAATTTTTCGCTCACCTGGACACCCAAGTCGATTTACTCACTAACGCCATTCAAAGATTGACCACACAAGGAACATTGCTGAGTATGGCACCTAAGCTTAAAGAAATAAAAAGCGCAAAGGGAGAGATTGCTTATAACAGTGGCAACAAAACAACTCAAAGTAAACCTACAGTAACCAAAGAAGAGCTACGCCGCCTCAAAAAACTAAGGGAAAGGAAGCATGTGTTTGGCTTTGAAGCCAGGAAAAAGGCACCTGGTGGGCAAAGGTCGTTGGCAACGCACGTGAGTTATTTAAACTTAGAGCCAGAAGAGATTGCAGAGCTGCTATACCATAACCTTTTCAAAAAAAGACTAGGGAAAAAAAACAGATTGGGCTCAAACCAAGCTTATTTAGACCAACTCATCAAGTTGTTGCAACACCGCCACGACACCAGGCAAATAGAACAGGCATTTTATGCCTACTCGCAACAACAACAGCAGCAAAACCCACTACATTTAAGAGAAGCTATAGTGAAATTGTATGGCTTGCCAAGGGTGGGGCAAAAAGGAAGTGCCTCAAGGTATCTGCTTGAGTTGTTAGACAACCAAGGACAGGTTAGTAAAGTGTCCCGTTTGGCGGTTCCATTGGGCTTGATGCAGGGGAATGTATCGAGCAAAATAACTACCGACGAAAAGCAAGTAGTTAAAATTATCAAGACTTGCAACTTACCAGAACTGCACGAAATATGGCGTGTCTACAGGCAACGTTTACGAGCCAACCTAAGCCCTTACAATTATCAATACATTAAGCATTTTTATAGGGAACAAAAAGCCGCCAATGTATTGGCCAATACAAAAGATGCAGGTATTCAGGATAAAGTCAATTTTTTAACCACGAAGGATAAGCAATTAGCTAACATCATTCAAAATCACATTGCAGGGGGCAATCGTTATACGGGCAAAATGAATGTAACCGAGGGGGTGATTAGCCTTAAAGGAAACCGGGAGCGCCTGATAGAAGAAGTAATGGCATGGCGAAGAAAGGCTATAGCCCAAGAACACCATTTGTTTGAAGGCAAACCCGTCATACGTAGTTTTGTGTTAGAGCCTCACAAAGGCTTTGGCTTAGAGTCGCATACTCTTAAACTCCTGCAATGGAAGCATACCAAAGGCACCGGAGAAAAGGCAAAGTTTGCCATACAAAAGATGAAGTACGGCTGGAACTTTGGTGATCGAGAGGCTATTTTGGGCATACTAAAAGCAGGGTTGAGGAACAATCCCAATACTAATTCAAAATCGATTAACCCTGGGCAATCACTCAAGAAAACTGCTCAAGATGTCAATCATTCTATTGAAAAAGAAAAGATAGACGATGATGCATTAATACTGGCTTTTGTAAACCTTCACCGCCAGGTAAGGATAGAAAAAAAATATAGATGGAACCCCTTTAGCCAAAGAAGGCACTACGAGTTATTTGCTGCTATTAACAAATTATCTGATGGAGCCAAAGTTAATTTTATGAATTATTTTTTGCCGCAAGGTAAAAAAATTGACGCACAGCTTTTAAACAACAAAAAACAACAACTCATCGAGGGCAACACACGGGTGAGCCAAGCGCTTGCCAACATAGAACAAACGCTCAAAAAAGCAAAAGTACCCCAAAAACTACGACTTAAAATATTGGGCAAACTGAAATATGGGCGCGATGCTGGAGAAAATTACCTAAAACTAAGGGCGTACGCTGCCGGAAAATACTCGACCAACTGGCGTGAAAATAAGGTGGGTTATATTGATGAGAGATACTTTCAGTTAAAAACGCCCTTTAGCCTCAAAAAATTAAGTCAGCTGATCCAAAACCTTGATCCGCAAGAACTTGCCATTGCCAGAGATGATTGGGAGTTGCATCAAGCATTGATAGACCGTTTTGCAAAAGTTTGGGTCTATGTAAAGTCTCCCATGGGCAAAAGAGATGGTATGAAGGGAGCAACTTCTCATCGTACATTAGCCATTAGACGATTTCGTACACTCATGAAGACTCACTTTGGGGTAACTCCCAAAGACATCGTTCGACACAATCAATACATTGCCTACTATTGGGAGCATCTCAGCGCTGACACAAACCAACAAGTCACCCAAAAAGACAGGCTGCTCAAAGGAAGGACAGAACAACTCAATCAATACAACTCTCCAGAAGCAAACCAGGCTCCTTCTTACCAAAAACATTTGCGTAATGCCGCCAATGCCTCTCAAGATGCTTTACCTTTCAAGGTATATATGGACCAAGTAAAGCATTGGGCAAAAAAACTAGAAGTTGCGTTGGCTGATACTTCTGACCGACACAAAATGTACAATGTATTGATGGAGATATGGCAAAGTGGCGAAAAACTATCTATGGCTTTTCTCCCCCTCTCTGTTCCACAGCAAATCAGAGAGAGGAAGCAAATACTACTCAAAAATCCTTACTATGACCAAACAAACAAAATTACCAACAAAAAGAATTTTTTCCTCAAAGCAATACACAACTATTTAAAATATACCTTGGATCGGTCGCTTGCCAACAAATTAGACCGCTTCACCAGCTATCAACCACAAAACCTACTAAGAGGAATGCGGTCGCGTACCATTGCCCGCTTAAACGAAGGTAAGTTAGACCTGGTGGCAGAGGTAATCAATAGCGCCCACCGTTGGTATAGCCATTCTGGGGCACAGTACAAAACCTTGGTCAAAGGTTCTTTTAAGTCACTGCGAGGCAAGGTATTGTTAGAAGAATGGACTGACTTTGGCCAGCATGAAAATGGGCTTAATGCTAAGAAGAAAAAACAAGGTATGCTCCAACAAAATTTGAACAATGCCAGGGCAGCACACGCCCAAGCTCCTGATGATCAACAAAAACTGAAGGAAGTAGAAAAAGCTGAAAAGGCTTACCAGGACAGCTTTTTTCAGGATGCACGCATTTTGCCGCTCCCCAGAGCAGATCGCTTAAAACATATTAGAAGAATTTTTAGAAATGATGGGCACTACCTGGACATTATCAAAGCCTTGCTGCTACACCTTGCCCAGGCAGCCTCGGCTGATACAGCGTTTATAGAAACACTACAGGAAAGTGGGTATGATTACAAGGAACTTACTCTGTTGCCTCAGTTTTATAAATACCTGACCATAGCCGAACTAGAGAGCCTTGCCGCAGGTAAACGGATCAACCTTCAGTACCGCAAGCTTACTGCAAAATCGGCGGTAAGAAGAGACGCCACCCGAGGGGTAGGAAAAGCTTTCTTTGATTTGCAACAATCGGTGCTGGCTGATTCGCCAGAGGTAGAAGAAAAAAAACAGGCTTTCTCTGTTGCCTATAGCCAGGGAGAAGAAGCTTACGAACGATTTTTGGCGGCGTCTAACAAGCAAAAACAACGCATTATTAGGTTGATCAACCTGGTGGGTACATTGGCAGCTATTCCGCTTACAGGGGGAATGGCTATTGGGGCAAACTTTTTATACTCTGCTGTTGCCTTTGTAGCATTTGGAGCAAAAGCCGCTTTAACCAAGTTCATTGCTCAAACCCTCGATGTACGCTACTCAGACCCTTTGTCGATGCTAGGGAGCGCCAGTTGGAAGGGAATCACCGACACCTCTAAGTTTTTTGTGTTTGGAGGAGGAGCCCAACTAGATAACTTGCTAAAGGTAGGAGGAAAATCGTTTGCTGCCGAATACGCACGCGACTTGGTAGTGCAAAGTTTTGTAAAGCGATTGGGGTATAGTTCGGTAGACGCGGTAAAAGCAGTGGTCAAAGAAAACCCTCAGGTATTTTGGGCTTCTTTGAAGCAAAACTTCCGCCTCGATAATTTTACCAACAAGGCCTTATACGAGTTTATATCTACTGCGTTTGACTCTAATGGCATTGGCGATATCAAGGGTGCTATTGCGCCTTACAAACCGGGCAAGGATACTACTACTACGCTGGGGCAAGGAATAGCGTCGCGGTATGCATTGAACCTGGACTTAACCATTGGCGAAGAAATACACAACCTGGCTCAGCCAATATTCAGTCAGTTAAACAATTGGTATCATCAACCCAAGGCAAGCTACAATTTGTCGGGGGGCAATGGAGTTGCTCAAGATGCAACATCAGGAAGTAATGATCTGGAGCTAAAAATTTTGGCAAACCTGATGGGGGATATTAAAGCAAGTACCCAACACATTCAACAAGAAATCGGAAAGAAAACCAAGCCCAAAAATAACATAGCGCATTTGCTTGACTTGCCCAAGTATAACGAAACTGTAGAAAGTGTGTGTTATCAAATAAAAATTGAAGCCCACGCTTATTTGAAAAACACTACAAACTCTCAGGGAGTGCTGGGAACACAGATTCAAAACTTGCTCCAACTAAAAAATAAGGTAATAGCCCAAAAAGACATCACCCTTCATCAAAGCTTTTTAGAAATGCTTCAAAAAGTAATGCTGGGGTTAAGGATTCTAAAAAAGACGCTCCCTGCAACCAAGTCGACGCACCAAAGCGATTCAGAAGAAAGCTTCGGAATGAGTGCATCGAGTCAAGAAAAAAGTGAGATTTCTTCTGCTACCAGTAAATCACCTCAGCCTAAACCCTATTCGGATAATGGGCAACCACCAAGTGTTTGCCAGTCTCAACCCATTACTGATTTTCTTAATACAATCGCCTCTGGCTGGTCTGACTCTAACGCGAGTCAAAAAAATCCGCTACCCAAGGGAAAAGGAGTCATGTATAACCAAGTAACTGTAGATACCCAAAAAGGAAACACGCAACAAAGTGATTTTCGCCCGCAGATACCATCTACTAACCCTACAAAGTCACTGGCAACACATGGGTTAAAAATAGCCTCAAACCCAGGGACAGGAGCTTATTGTTTTATTTATTCGGTAATGATGGGGCTATTCCAAACTACTGCTGTTCCCAACTATCAACAGGTAAATAAGATTGCACAAAAGGCAGGGGTTACAGGCGGTTGGATCACAACTGACAGTAAAGATGCTAAAAGGGTATTACAAGAAATCAAACAACATTTTACTCTCTCTGAAGACATACAAGTCATCGAAATTCAATGGGACCCTTCAGTTAAAGATTGGCGATTGACAGGCAATGTTGGACTGAGTAAAAGTAGCATTCCTGTAATTATTTATATGAGTCCAGGTCATTTTGAAGCCATAATATCTAAATAATTCTAAGTTAAGATTGTGCTAACATACAACTTGGTCAATTTTATGCCAAAAAAACCATATCCATAACCCTTTGACTTTCAGTAACATAAAAATCAAGTAGACAATTGGTATACACACATAAAGCCTTTAGTAGGTGTATTGTAGTAAGGCTCAATTGGCTATTATGTCTCGTTGGTCTGACCTTGCAACCGCATAAAACCACTAAGCAAGACGGTTTTTTGAGGTATGTTCTTTCAACATTGGCAAAGGACATACCCTTAAAACCATTTCTATTATTTACTTATTAAAAACCATTTCAAAGTTTATGAAAAATATCATTTTATTTATCGGGCTGTTTTTTTATACATCTGCTGGCTGGAGTCAATGGTCAACAAGTGGAAGTCAAGTTTACTACAACAAGGGCAATGTTGGCATTGGCACCAAATCGCCCAGTGCAGCTTTGCATGTATCATCGGGCGGCGATATTCGCTTACGACACGATGGGCGCATGGTATTTGGAGAGTTTCCCGCGGGTGGATGGAGCGAATGGATTCAAAATTCTAAAAAACATAGCCCATACTACGGTTTGTCGTTTTTTTCAGGAGATCAGGAAAGAATGTTCATTGCACGCAATGGTCACATAGGCATTGGCACCAATCGCCCTGGAAGCTTTAAGTTGGCGGTAGAGGGTAAAATAGGCGCCAGAGAGATCAGGATTACTCAGGTAAGCCCCTGGCCCGACTATGTATTTGCCCCTGGTTACACTTTGCGCACCTTGACTGAGGTAGAACAGTTTATCCAAAAACACCAACACTTGCCTGATGTACCGTCTGCCCAAACAGTAGCCAAAGAGGGCATACTAGTAGGACAAATGAATGCAACCTTGCTACGAAAAATAGAAGAGCTTACCCTGTATATGATTGAACTAAAAAAACAAGTCAATCAAAGCTCAGGCATCATCAAACAGTTGCAACAAGAGGTAACTACCCTGAAGAAAGAAAACCAACAGCTAAAGCAAAGCCTTAAAAAATAATCCCCCTAATGATCACAATGACTTATGAAAAAGTTTAAATACTATGGATTTATCCTATGTTGGTGGATAGTCTTTCAAGGGGTAGCTCAACCATTGCCTCAGTTTAAAAAAAGTATTCAACAGGCTCAAAAGGCCCGACGCCATTTTTATCAAATAGGAGAAGTGCCAAGAGTAAATCAAATTCGGGCGCGGGTCGATGCTCCCCAAAATACGCAATACTTTACTTATAGCCCTATGGTGGCTCGCAATGCATTGAGAGCCACTAAGTTTAGCACATTTAGTTTACCCAACGGGCAAAGCAGCCAAGATAATTGGATAGTAGATTTAGTAGAAGTACCAGCCTCGTTTTACCAAATTAAGGTAAGCACGAGTGGTGGAGGTAGTGACCGATCTAATAACAGCCACCAGAAACATTACCGGGGAGTAGTAAGAGGGCTGGAAAGCCAAAGCCTGGTATCGATGAGTTTTTTTGAAGGCGAAATGATGGGAATCGTTTCTATTCGTGGCAAGGGCAACTATAGCATTGGCAAGGTAAAAAACCAAAACGAACTATATGCTATCTCGCTAGATAAACGACAAAACACTAACACATCGGCTACCTGTAGTACTGTAGGGCAGGTGCCAAACTACCCAACCGAGGTCTTATTGCAACCCCAGCGTAGCCGTACCACCAACGCAAGCCGTAAGTGTGTGAAAATATACCTGGAGACTAAGTACGACATTTTTCAGGCGAAAGGGAGTGTGGTCAATGTACAAAACTATGTAGTAGGTTTGTTCAACGAAGTAGCTACTTTGTATGCCAATGAAGACATTCAGATAAGATTGTCTGAACTAAAGATTTGGGACACACCTGACTCTTATACCGCTACTGGCCCGTCTGAATTATTTTATCAGTTTAGAATAAGTCAGGAACTTCACCCAACCAATGCCCACCTGTCACAATTGCTTACCTTCGATCGGAATTTATTGGGAGGTGTGGCTCATGTCGACGCATTGTGCCACTCTAACGCCGGAAATCGTACTTCGGTGGCAGGCTTTTTCGATGGTTATGCTCAAGCGCCTAGTTACAGCGAACCTGTACATATGATGGCGCACGAACTAGGACATTTGATGGGCTCTTTGCACACCCACTCTTGTGTATGGAATGGCAACGCTACTGCCATTGATGGATGTGCTGGTTTTACCGACTCAGGTTGCCCAGTGCCCAACGTGCCTTCTGAGGGGGGTACCATCATGAGTTATTGCCAGTTCAACCCGGTAGGCGTTGACTTTACCTTGGGGTTTGGGTTGCAACCCGGCAATCTCATACGCTATAAGGTAGCCAGCGCGAGCTGTGTGACGGCTTTCGAAAACAACTGTAAAGCCAGCTTGTCGCTTACCAAGACGCTTCATAATGGTCAAACAATTGTTCAAGAAGCTATTTATAGCATTACTGCCAACCACCCCATTTATTATGGCGCAAGTGCCACTTATGCAGCTGGTTTGGAAGTTGTTTTAACCGATGGGTTCCGGGTAACTCAAGGGGGTGAGTTCTCGGCATTTATTGGCGGAGCCTGTGCGAGCACACCCGCTATAAGTACCCACTCACCTATTTCATTAAATGCTCCCTCTGCCGCCAAAGGCTCTATAGAAATGAAGCTGTACCCCAACCCTACCCACGGAAACTTTACCGTGTTCATTCCAGCAAGTACTTCGCCTTTTACTTCTCCCCCTGGTTTGCTGGTGGTGTATGCTTCGTGGGGAACTGAAGTGTTTCGCCAAAAAGTAAAGGCTGGAGACAAGGTGAATGTTCAGCTCAAGGCCTTGCCTGCTGGCATTTACCTGGTAAAATACGCAGCAGGTGAGCAAATCACACTCAAAAAAGTGATGCTGAAGTAAATCACTGTTGTCAGATTTACCTGACCTAAAGCTTTAAATCAATTGAACACAGCCAAAAGGTTGAGAAAATAATTCTATAGAACATAAGTAGCAGCAAGTCCTTAGATACCGATGAATATCGGTGCAATTAGCTATAAGTCCTTAGATACCGATGTATATCGGTGCTACAAGTAAAAGTAACTCTCTAATAATATGATAGTTATGCTTACATGTTAGGTGTATTTAATTTTGTCTTGGTACATACTATTAGATATTTTTTGGTTGTGAAGACACAAACCGGGGCAACAGCTAAAATGTCCAACAGTATGTCTACAGAAGTCAAAAATCGCCAAAGATGACTGGTAATTTCCCCAGAAATTCTTTGGCGATTTTTTTTACTTTATCGGCAGGGTTAACCCACATAATAAAGGAATTCCTTTTTATATCTCAAAAAACTTGTTAAACTCAAGAAATCACCTGGTGTTCATCAGGTACTTTGTTCTCTTAGAAAGCTTTATTTTTTTTCGTTTTACTAATTAATTTTTACAGCTTTAAATAAGTCAATAAATATCATTAAAATAGCTGTTATATTTTGTTGTCCATCCGAATTCAATATTGCGTCTATGAAACAGAAGAACCTTCAAAGCTTTTTAATGATGCTTTTAGCTTCCCAAATATTATCTTTTGGATTGACTTACCAGGCAAAAGCTCAAACATCTATCAAAGACTCTCTGCAAAAACTGCTAAAGACTAACTTGACAGATAAAAAACGAGTAGATACTTATAATTTACTCGCCAAACAGTATCAGCGTGCCGACTCCCTAAAAGTCACTCAATTTAGTACAAAAGCCATAAGCCTGGCTCAGCAAATAAACTACCCAGAAGGTATATGCGATGCTTACTATCAATTAGGCTATAACTGTATGGTGAGAGGGTATTTTAAAAATGCCAGACAATTCTATGAAAAAATAATACCTCTGGCCAAGCAAGTGACTTACCACAAAGGCTTGCATCAGGCATATATAGGGCTTGGTATTCACCTCAACTTTCAGGGAAAGTTTCCTCAAGGAATGGAATACTTTAAAAAAGCGCTGAAAATTGCTCAAAAAGCGAATGATCTCAGTTTAATTGCCAACGCCCACACTACCTTGGGTATTACTCATTATCGGTTGGGCAATACAACAAAGGCGCTCAAACATTACCAGAAAGCATTAAATATCCACCAGAAGTTGGGTAATAAAAGGGGCGTTGGGCAAAACTACAACAATATGGCACTGATTTATGAGCGGCAAGGAAAATATGCCAAAGCATTGGCTAACTATCAAAAAGTATTACAAATTTTTAAAACACTAAAAGAAGCAGCCTCTACAGGCAGTGTATTAAATAACCTGGGAAACATCTACAGAATTCAAAACAGCTACTCAGCAGCGATTAAGCACTATCAGGAATCATTGAAAATTTGGCAAAAGGTAGGAGATCACAGAAATGTAGCCTTGGTATACACTGATATTGGGCTAACTTATCAAGTACAAGATTTGTTTCCACAAGCCATTGACTACCACTTAAAAGCTTTGAAAATTTCGGAAAAGATTGGGGAAAAATCTGGCATGGCCAGAAGTTACTACAATATTGGGGCTATACACTACAGACAAAAAGATTATACGTTGTCAAGAAAATACTACCTCAAATCTCTTCGAATGTTTACCAAAACAGGGCAAAAAGCATCTCTGATTAAAGTGTACCGGGGAATTGCCACTACTTATGATAAAGGTAACAAGCATAGTCGCGATAGCGCCGAGGTGTACTTTAAGCAAGCGCTGAAAACCACCCTTGAAGTGGATGACAGAGAGTTCTTGGGGAAAATTCACGAAGACCTGGGAATTTTTTACAGAAACCAACAAAAGTATGCGCTATCATTAACACATCTTCAAAAGGCCATTGCTATTCATAAAAAACAAAAACAAGCACACTACCTGGCACACGCCCAGGTTTCGCTCGGTAATACATACTACCAACTGAAGGAGTACCCAAAAGCCAAAAACCTATTGGTAACCGGTACCCAACTTGCCAAAAAAATTGGTGCTACCAGCACTGCTAGTTTAGGATACGAGACCTTAGCCCTTACCCATCAGAAGTTAGGTGATTATGAAAAAGCTTATAACAGTCACTTGTTATTCAAAACAATGTCCGACAGTTTGTTTAACCAACAAAATACCCGAAGGATTGCCCAGTTGGAAGCTCGTTATCGCTTTCAGGCAGAGAAAGACTCTATCAGCATTGTTAATCAAAGAGAAAAAGCCTTGCTTCGTGCTGAAAAAGAACGGCATACCCTTTTGAACTATTTATTACTGGCAGGCATCATGGCTTTCCTAATTATTGGTGTGCTTATTATACGTCAACATAGGTTGAGGTTACGCAAGAACCAATTAATCCAAAGCCAAAAAGAAGCACTATATCAGGCAAACCTAGAGAAAGAGCAAATACAGCAAACACACCTGCGAAAAGAACTGGAACTAAAAAACCAATCGTTGATGTCTCAAGCGCTGCATATTCAGCAAAAAAACAAGTTCTTGGAAGAAGTAAAATCTGCTTTACCTGAGTTCACCAAAGAATCAAAAGAAGAAGTAATCCCTCAACTCAAAAAAATAAAACACATCATTCATCGTGGGCTACAATCAGATAAAGACTGGAAAAAATTTCAGCACTACTTTGAAGAAACTTACCCCCAGTTTTACCAGGAACTGACAAAACAGTTTACCAATCTATCTCCGGCCGACTTTCGCATTAGCGCATTACTACGCCTCAACCTCAACACTCAAGAAATAGCCGATATACTGGGAATTTCTTACCGAAGTGCAAATATGGCACGCTACCGCCTTAGAAAAAAACTTGCCTTGGATACTGATGATAACCTTATCAGTTTCTTGATGCAATTTGGATAAAACTGGAGTTATACTTTGAACGGGATGAAAAGTCGCAAATCAAATTCGCTGAAATTTCAAAGACAATAAACTTTCGAGTTCTTTTTGGTGATCTTGATTTGCCTCTTGGAGTGTTTTGTCAATAGCATTTTTAAACGCCTGAAAGCAGTCGTAAAACTTAGCGTAAAGACACTTCTTTTTTGTC
>NZ_CANLRP010000019.1 GCF_947493425.1 uncultured Microscilla sp.
AATCTGCCCCTTTCACGGGCAATTATTTTTCATCCCACTACTAAAGACAGTGGGCTTTCAAATAATATTTATCGTAAAACTACCAAACTTAACTAAATGCAGTAAATTCACAGAATTTCATCTTTAATTGTTGTGCCTCTTCAACAAGCAGGTACTACCTTCTTTTGGATTGCTTTATTTTTTATTCACCTAACAGGCACTCGGTCTATGCACTTGATACAACCTTAAACACTATATAAGATTGCCAACATGACAAGTATACATAGCATTATCTACAGCTTATTTATTGAGAGACAAGGCGCACAAAACATTGTGGCTCATTTGGTAACTGAACACGGGCTGGAAAAAGCTCAAGCTACTCAAATAGTGACCGATACCTTAAAAGAAATTGCAGAGGTGAGTAGCCACGCAAACATTCGCCCAGTGCTTTATACCAGGATTATACAGGCAATGGAAGGCAAGCAAGACCATAAAGCACGGGTAAGGCATTTGCTCAAAGAATACGGGAGTTTTGCCAACAATGACGATGATATAGAAGACACTATCTCAGCAATCATGGCAGGACGTAATATATACAAAACAAAAAAAGAAGCTAACGAAAAGTTGGCGAATGTAGATGATGAAATCAAGGAGAAAGTACTTTTCTGGCGAAACAATGCCTTCCCAAATAATGAAATTGTTGAAAAGCTCATTAAAAAATACTCCCTGCCAGAGGATGAAGCCAAGCATATTGTAAAAACCATTCACTTGTATAAGAGCAACGAAGTACGTACTGAAGTAAAAGAAATGGAGAAAGCCGCTGAACACTCTAACAACAAATATATAGGGGCTATATTGATGGTGATGGGTGTGCTTATTACAATTTTCCTGTTTGTTTTTGACGAAGAAGGCGACTTTGAGGACTATATTATTTATGCCATTGGCTTGGCTATAGGTGGGTTTATTCAAATGATGGCAGGGTGGAATAAACGAGCATATAAAAACGATTAGACGCCTATAAATTTCATTTATTTTGTCAACCTTCCCATTATGCTTGCCGTTTATTCAAGTAAGAATAATTTATCGATCAAACACTAAAATATATGCAACCCAAACCTTCTCCCCTTCTTATCATACAACATTGTCTTACCATACATCATACACATTTGAGCATAGGTAATAATATTTGAAATAAGCATTTTCATCAAACTTTGTATAATTTAATATAAGTACAAGGCAGAGTTAAACATACCCTAATGAGTAGGTGTCACTATCTTATGATGCGTGAGTTATTCTTACTTGTAGCTTATGGCTAATTGCTCGCTGCTACTTACCTCACAAAACTTTATAAAAACATGGAAAAATTTCAGGAAATAAGTGACGACATCAGAAACAAGGTAATTGATTGGAAAAGCAATGCTTTTTCACATACCGAAATCATTGACAAACTAATGACTGTATACCAACTACCTGAGTCTAAGGCAACCCATATTGTCAATAATATCTATACCATGCACGCATTATTGGAAATGGCCACGCACTCAGGAGGTCAGGCTGAAAATAGCGCCCGTTTAATGGGCACCTAACTCCGCCACAATAATTAACGATACCCGGCTACGACTTACCCCTTCAAACTCAAAAGTTTGCAGGGGTATATTATATCCATACGTCAGGTGTGCCACCCCAAACAGGTTAAACCCCACTTCGGGTATAACCCGCATATCTTGCTCAATCAGGTTGGTATAGTAAGCATAGCTCAAGCGTGCAGTCAGTGGCACCCCTCTTATCCAGGCTACTTCATAACCAAGCTTTCCTCCAAGCACAAACTCTTTCCGAAAGTTAAACTCTGTGGTTAAGAAAGTACTACTTACTCTTTCGGGAACATTGAGCGTGATAAAATCATGGGAAGGTTTTATTTTCTTGGTAATAAGGCTTACCCCTACTTCGGCAAAACTATTGTATTGATACGTATACCCTCCTCTGATTCCCCACTGTGCCTGAGTTTGCTGGATGGTACATATAACAACTAAAGCTATGATGATGAGCCTGATAGATTTCATAGAACTTTTCTGGAACTTGATAACTAATGAATACAATTTGACTATATCGTTTGATGGGTAGTAGCGTGCAAGTATTCATCTAACATTTGTATAAGGGCTCTAGTGTTATTTCCTACTTGCTTTTTATGAATCTTAAGTTCATCAATTTGTACTACTGGCATGATGCGTGTATTGGAGCCGGTTTTGAATGCTTCGGAGGCCTCTTTGAGTTCTTCAAGGTAAATGTCACGTTCTTCTACCTCAAATTTAGTTTTTGCCAATTCGATGATAATTTTACGAATGACTCCCCTTAATATATTGCTTTTGGGTGTAACCAAAGTATTGCCTTTAAATATAAAAAAGTTATTGCGGGTACACTCACTAATATTACCGTCCAGATGGTACAATGCATCAGTAGCTTTTTGTATTTGCGCTGCTTTGGCTATTACCAAGGCACGCGAATAGTTGGTGGTTTTTATTTCGGGTAACTCTCGTTGATACTCGTGCGTAATGATTTTTACTCCCTCAGTATACCGTGTAGGTGATATTGGGCGAAGGTCTTCTATTCTAATTAAGAAATTGGGCGATTCGGATGCATGAAAACCGCTTTCAGAGTAGCCACCTGTCATCAATAGTCTCACACCTACATCCAAGGCTTTATCAGCTCGCCAAAAGAGCAATTCTTCTATTTTTTCTTTGATCGTGTCACGGTCTGTCTGAAAGTTTATATCAAACGATTTTACAGAGTTTTCAAACCTTGTTAAATAATCGTCTAAGTGGGCAAAAGTGGTACTGTAGGTACGAAAAAAATCAAACACACTATACCCTCGCAATATGCCCAAATCGTTTACTTTAAATCTTACTTCGTCCTCAGGGAGTATTTGTCCATTGAAATAACAATAATTGCTCATGATATTTTTTATTAGGTGATATGGCAGCGGGTGAGTGGCTACCGAAAAGCTCGCCACATTTTAGGAATAAAAATCCATTTATTATTTACATAAGTCAATCCATCATAACGCATACCTGAGCTACTGCCTGGCCTTACATACCTAAAAGTATAAATGCTAATTCCTCTGGTAAACTTATCTAAGATTTGAATGTATCCTCCGGCAAATCTATCTTTTTCGCTCTTTGACTCATTGCCTGGAACCAGTACACTGACCAATACATCAGTTTGCCCCTCTTTAGCCTTGATCATTTTCTCATTTGCATATTTTTTATGCAAGCTTTCGCTGTAATCATATAACTTTTGAGCGTCTGCTTTGGTCTTCATGATTGCCTGGCAGTCTGTCAGTGTAGCTTTTAGGCCGATCACAAGCGCATTGTTTTTTGCCTTATTTATATCTTCGGCTATTTGCCTGACTCCTGTTTTGGTATTGGCATAATTTAGCCCTTTTTGGACTCGGCAGGCATTCAAACCAGTTATTAAAATGATGAGAAATAAAGAGATTTTTTTCATTTTGCTTAGGCGATTTGCCCCTCCTCTTTTTTCTTTCCTACTGCCTGAATTATCAACACTGCCAGTGCCCAAAATACATTGCCTCCTATCAACAAAACCAACAAATGTTTCCAGCTGCTTTTTTGTTGCTCATAGGGCGACATCGCTGGTTGTAATAACAAATAGTTTTGGGACTTTTTGATCGAGGGATTTAGGGTCTTTACTGCCCCAGCAAAAGTATAACTACTAGGATACTCTCGATAGAACAGGGTTTTACGCTTGAGGCGTTTTTGAAACATCTCTTTATAGTTAGGCTCTATCCCTACATAATGTTTGCCTACAAATACATTTGGCAAAGTTTGAGATGTATTGGTTGCTACTAAAGGGGCTACGTAATAATGAAAACTTCCTTTTTTAGGATCTGATTTGTCAACCAATGAATCTTTGACCAATTGATAACCAATTTTTTGGGCATCTATGGTATAGCCTTTAAAGCTGAAATAATCATATTTATTCTTTGCTTTTAGGGCAGTGTTAACGTCTAACGATTGGGCGACACGGGCATTGGAAAGGGTGCTGTAGTCGTGGTAATAAAACCTAAACAATACTGCAAACACAATAGACCAAAAAAAAGCAAAAACCCCTACCTGTGGCTTGAGCTTTGCTTTGTAAGCTACATTGGCTATCAATGTACCCACCCCTAATGCCACTATCACAAACAACAGCCAAGACCAAATAAAAGAAACCTCTTGTGAGAATAACTCTATGAGGTATACTGTGCATAAAATAGCTACATTGAATACCAAAGTAACCATCAAAAATCCTGTCAATTTCTTCTGCATAAGTTTATACCAAGATTTTAGGTAATAGAACTTGTTTAAGGTTTTTTCAAATAATTCAAAATGGTTCTTTTACCCATATACTTCGTTGTGAAAATGCTCATTTAGCTAGGCTAAACTCCGCCTTCTACGCCTCGTCTATGTGAAAAATCACTCATTTTGCTCTCAATGCCAAAACCTTAAACAAGTTCATAAAGAAGTGGTTTTATACTATGCTTCAAAAGAGCAAAATAAACTCTTGTGATGTGCTTGACAAAACCGCCCCAAAAGTAATACATTTCTCAGTATAATCTATTGTACAGGATAGATGTTTTGTATTTAGGCAAGGTTTACTACTGCTTGATACACCCCTCTGACTACTTCAGTCATTTTGTCAAAATCCAGTGTATCTATCGTGTCAGTGGTTTCGTGGTAATGAGGATTGCGATAAAAGGAAGTGTTATTAATCATGACAGCAGGGTAGCCTTCGTTCCAGTAACTGGCGTGGTCTGAAAAAGTAATGCCAACCATTTGCGGAGGAGCATTGATGGCTTGTACATCAATGTTTGCGACTTGTTTCATACTAGTTTTTACCTCTTGTACCAAGGTCTCTTCTCCGGTTTTGCCTACCACTACAATAAAGTTCCCTACTGAAGGGTAAATAGCCGCCAGTTCGGGAATAGGAAATTGTTGTGAATTGGGTTTATCGCTGTAGTAACCAATCATTTCGAGGCAAATCATGGCTTTGATGTCTACTTTATTTTGACTCATAGACCGGGCATGTACAGCGCTGCCCTGCAAGGGAGTTTGAAAAAACGGAGGTTCTTCTAAGGTATAAGCTACCAAGTCTACCCGACAATTAAGAGAAGGCTGTAGTTGGTCAATCAACCGTCCTACTTCGAGCAACCCTGCCACTGCACTTGCATTATCATCGGCTCCTGGTTGGTCGCCACATACGTCGTAATGCGCACCCAATACAATACGGGTATTATACCCCACACCAAACGAAGCAATGAGGTTTTGATAGGTGTTTCCTTCTGCGTCGTAAGTTTGTACTTCTGTAAGGCAATCCCATTTCTTATACTCTTCGTGGATATAATGAGCAATGGCATTCAATGACTCAAGATTTTGGTAATTTCGTGGTGGGTAGACTGATGTCAGCTTTTGCACATCGGCATATAGCCGCTCTTTACTTACCGGGATAGCATGCATGCTCATATAGTAATGACGGATTATAAAAGTAAAAATAAAGTAACCGATGTTACGAAGTTTGCATTTAGGGAATTGATGGCTTAGCACTACGTGGCTCAAAAGTAAGCGTAAGCCTGTTTACTAATTTCTTGATATGTGATATAATCTGGGGAAAAAATAAATACAATCAACCTCCTTTAGAGGTAAAACCCACCACCATTAGAATAAGCCCCAATATGCTCAAACCAATGGCTCCATACAAAGACATTTTGGCGGAGTTTTCTGCTCCTTGTACAAGTTCTTCTTCAGATTTGGTAGACACAATAAACTCTTCGTCTTTTTTGGTAGGCTTTACTACTGCCAAATGTCCATGGCTTTCGGCTGCCTGCCCCAAAACGTATAATTTATGATTGTTGGGAATGATCTCTTCTATGTATCGATACCCAGTAGTGGTACCACGAATACCGTAGGGATCATAACCAGTGGGCGGTTCAGGTTGGTATTCGTCAAGCGAGGTAATGGTGTGTCTTTGGGCTTTATCCATTTCAACCAAAATACGTCCACTGCCATCGTCTAAATAAAAAGGAGCAAACCGTTCATTGTCAGATACAGTTTCTTGGTGATTGTGCACCACTTCACGTTCATAGTAGTTTCCCTCATCGTCTTGTTGTCGGACTATTTCCAACGTTTCATACTCGTGGATTACTCTGGCACGGTAATAAACTACCTCGGCGTTGGTATGTTCAGATTGAAGGGGACTATCAGAGCGTGACATCCCTGATAGTTCCACTATATTTCCTCTGTAATTACCGTCTAATCCATCGCCTAGCTGTTTGTAAATATCTACCACATCAGCCACCTTTGAAGTCTCATGGTATTTGATATTCAAAGCTTTACTCAATTGTCTTTTGCGGTTGAACCACAACGCTACTGCTATAGCGATCAGGACTACTCCAATAATTACTAAGGCCATAATCTTTGTGTTTTCTAAAATTAGTTGATGGTCAAAGATTTGTTCTCTTGAATCAAATCATCGTACTCATCTGCTGTTTTTGCAACCATTTGTACAGCTGCCTCAAACTCATTCAAGTCAAGGTTTTTACCAGCCAATGAATAGCTAAACGATACAGTTCCATCAAAAGCTAACCCAAATCCTCCGAAAGGAATGTTAGCATTTAAACGAAGTAACTCTTCGGTAAGCGAAGCATTGATTTCTATGTCTTCGGCAAGGTAAGAGTATACTTTTACCAATACATCGTCGCTATGCCAGGGTAGCACCTGAATAGTAACAGTAACAGTACCGAAAGTAAAGGTATAGAAATCATCAATTTGAACTATTTCATAATCATGAAACAGTTTTTCCATAAATCCTTCTACTACTTCTTTGGTTTTGTTAATGAGCTCTTCATTAACGCCAGTTTTTAAAACAGTGAATTTTGGCATAGTTTATTTAAATTTAAATATTTGTTCTATGTAAAATAATTAAGACTTAACCACCCTGATTTAGTTTAGCGCGCAAACGAGCCAGGTCATCATCAACAGCCGAGTTTTGCTCGAGCATTTTGAAGTCATCATCCAGTGAGGCATTCTCACCTTCAGCCAGCTCGGTAAAAGCTTGAGCTTCTGCTTCTTGCTTAAGGATTTTTTCTTCAAACTTGTCAAACTTAGAGAAACTACTGCTAAAATCAAGGCTGCCTACCTCTTTAGCAATTTGCTTTTGAGCCTTGGCTGCTTCACTTCTTGCCTGTAATGTAGACTCTTTCATCCTTGCTTCGTTTAGCTTAGACTTAAGCATATCTACCTGGCTTTTGAGCTTGCTGGTAGTAGAAGACGCCTGATCATACATGCCCTTGTATTGATTGGCTTGTCCTTCTGAGTCTGCTTTTTTAGCCAACGCCTTGCGGGCTAAGTCTTCATTGCCAGCGCTAAGCGCCTGCATTGCTTTTTGCTCCCATTGTTGCGCAGCCTTGGCGTGTTGTTTATAATCACGTTCCAGCTTTTTTTCCTGTGCCATTGCAGTGGCAAGACCAGATGTGGCTTTAGAAATAGATTCTTGCATTTCTACCACCATCAACTTGATCATCTTGGAAGGATCTTCAGCTTTGTCAAGTGCGTCGTTAATGTTTGCTTTAAAAATGTCAGAAATTCTACCAAAGATACCCATATATTGGTTTTTGATTTAAGGTGAATGGTAATAAATTAAAGTTGTTGTAATAATACAAAATATCTTGATGATTCTAAAAAATATAAAAAAATATTATGATTTTACATAAAACATTACATTCACTGTATTTTTCATACTCTAGAACACTGTTTTTGGGCAACTTATATTTCACGGTATGAAAATATATTTTTGTATTTGTGCAGGTAGTTTTTGGTCTTACTGTCAAAAAACAAGGGTAATAAATCAACATATATAGAGGCTATGCAAAAAGCAATGTCTATAAGTTATGAGAAAAACCTCATAAAAGTACAAAGTACCTGATTTCAGTTTTTTTTGCACTTTATTACTTAAAGTAAATCACACTATTACTTTTAAGCATAGAAAAACAAGGTTGAACGTGAAGGTTATATAACAAAAAAACTCTTGCCCTATACAGCACAAGAGTAATAAATATATAATTATCTGAAGAGTTTATGCTAACAATAACACCTTAGGCGCGTTTCAGCTGGCGTTGTCCTTGGTTTGTTTTGATTTGTTGGTTCAACGATTCCATCAAATATATTTTAACAGTTCCTTTTTTATCTAGTGTCTGGCGGTTTTTCCAAAGGTCAAGGAACACTTCAACAATACATTCATCAATGATGGCATCATTGCTAGTAAACCTACGACCATATTTGACCAGCAAGGGCACATTGAGTTGAAATATTTCTTTGACTGTATTTTTATCTCCTTCTATCAGTTTTTGCCAAAATAACTCATCATTTTTCATTTGCCTAGATATTTAAAAAAGTTTGTTTATTAATTAATAGGGTTTAGTTCTCTATAATTTTTTTAAAATGCTTATTACATAATTCGTAAAAACAATGAACAATGGCTAATATCAGGTGTTAGCATTTTGTTAGACTGAGCATAATCACCTTAAAAATGACCAGTTTTATGATAAAAAAAATCAATTGCCAAGTAATTCACTGACAATTGATTGGGTAGTTTATCTTCAAATAAATAGTACAACTTTATATCATCACTTTTCAGCTTATCTCAAATAAAACAATCACCAAACATTGTCTGGTGATTGATTACGCATAATATATTCGAGATTAAGTCATTTTTAGTACTTCAAAAAAGTTTTATGGAGCATCCGTTCTCCGTTTTGTATTTTTATATAGTATTTACCCAAAGGCAACTTCAATACGTTGAGGTTAAACTGGGTACCTTGTTTTTGCAAGCTCCCCTGATATATGGTTTGTCCTCTTTCGTTGTATACTATGGCTTTCACTTCGTTGATGTCTTCCTCGTTGAGTTTAATTTTAAGTACGCGTGCACTAGGGTTGGGGTACATCTGTAGATCAGCCTTCAACTCCTGGAGGTTATCCATCACCAATACAGGTACTTTTACAGCATCGCCTTTGGCTCCATTTGTATTATAAGGCACTGCACTCAAAACATGCTCACCAGGAGTGTTCCAACTTATAGTTACTTGGTTGCCCGCTTGCTTTACTATTTTACCACCTTCTACCTGCCACTGAACTTTAGCATCTTTGGCTACATCGGCAGTATAGGTTTGGGTATTGGTAGCTGATAGGCGCACTACAGTAGCACCCGACACACCAAAACCGGCTGGGCGCAAACGCGTATCATACAGAAATTGGCTGATACGTGGCAAAACATCTGTGTGCAAGTGCCCTAAGTTGAGTACGCTACCAAAAAAACTGGAAATATCTCCACCTTTTACATGCACAAAATGTCCACGTCTGTTGTAAGAATAAAACTTGCGAGGGGCTCCTCTGTCTCGTGCCCTGCCATCTACCATACTGCCACCATACGACACAGGCAAGTCAAACCCCACTACTAAGGGAGAAATAATTTTAAACGGTTGTTTTGCTCCATAAGACACTGCAAGATCATTACTACTATGAAACATAAGGGTTGGTACGTCGGTACTGCCTTCTATATGTTCCAGGTAGCCTAGCGCCCCTGCCAAAGATACCACTGCATTGGCTTTTCCATCTAAGTGTTTGTTGTCTCCTACACAATCAAGACAACCTTGATCGGGCAGGTTGTACGACTTTGATCTAAACCAGCCTTTCCAACGGTACCGGGTGCTACGTGTAGCGGCTGGACGCTCTGCATCACGATCTAAGTAAGCATTTTGTAAGGCAATAAAACCGCCTGCGCTATGCCCTGCCAGAAATATTTGGTCAGGGTCTATGCCCAACCTTTCGGCATTGGCACGAAAATAACGCACTGCCGAGCGACCATCTTGTACGCCACGATAAACGGCTCTTAGTGCCGCCCCTTCATCAAATACATTCATCCCCAAACGATAATCAATGGCAGCTGTGACATAGCCTCGCTTTGCCATGCTAATTGCCAAGTCTCTAATATCGCCATACTTGCGGTTGCCTATCACAAAACCACCACCAAAACACACAATAAATACAGGGCGTTTCACCTTGGTATCGCCAAAGGGCTGAAAGATGTCCATGTACAAATCACGGTTATAAGTATCATGTTCCTTGACATTAATGGGCAAGCCAGCCGAAATGGTAGCATACCAACCTCCGCCTTTTTTGGGTTGGGGCACTTGCGTGCTAAACCGTACATTTTGAGTTTCGCTTACATTGGCAAACACCTCATCGAGGTATCGCTGCTGCGACCATACTGTAGAGCTCAACAGCAATACAAGACTTAATAGTGTGGTTACTCTTTTCATTCCAAGTAATAAATTTGATGTTTAAAATTATAGTGGTTGTATATTAAAATACATTTAGCTGCACCATACAGCTAAACGCATGTCCTTCTCCTTGAGCAATCCACCCTCAAGCATTGACTGGTGATGGACTGTTTACTTTCTTGAAAAAAATCAGCGAATATTGATAAATAACATTGGTCAATTAATGACTATAAGTACTGTATTAAGCAAAAAAAATCACCTAAAATGTAGCCAAGGTATTTACAACTATTTGTTGCAAACACCTTAGCTACTCTACACTATGATGGACTTAAAGTAATCATTAGTATTTTAGAAAGGTTTTATGGAGCATTCTTTCACCATTTTGTATTCTGATATAATATTTACCCAAAGGCAATTTCAATACGTTGAGGTTAAACTGGGAACCTTGTTTTTGCAAGCTCCCCTGATACACGGTTTGTCCTCTTTCATTGTATACTATAGCTTTCACTTCGTTGATGTCTTCCTCGTTGAGCTTAATCTTAAGTACACGTGCACTAGGATTAGGATACATCTGTAGGTCAGCCTTCAACTCCTGGAGGTTATCCATCACCAATACAGGTACTTTTACAGCATTGCCTTTGGCTCCATTTGTATTATAAGGCACTGCACTTAAAGTATGCTCGCCAGGGGTGTTCCAGCTTATAGTTACCTGATTGCCAGTTTGCTTTACTATTTTACCACCTTCTACCTGCCACTGAACTTTGGCATCTTTGGCTACATCGGCAGTATAGGTTTGGGTATTTGTAGCCGATAGGCGCACTACAGTAGCTCCTGAGACACCAAATCCGGCTGGGCGTAAACGCGCATCATATAAATATTGGGCAATGCGTGGCACAATGTCGCTGTGCAATTTTTTGCGACCAAGTGCACTGTTAAGGAGCCCGTCTACATGCAAGTCATGTCCACGTTTATCGTAAGAGTAAAACTTGTGAGGAGCATTTACACTATTGGCGCGGTTTTGCACCAGGTTAGTTCCAAATGCTTCTGGCAGGTCAAACCCTGCTATCAAAAAAGAGAAATTTTGAAAAGGCTGCCCTTTGTCATAATTGACTATGAGGTCATTTTTGCTGTGAAACATAATGCTTGGCACATCATTTTCGCCTTCTACATGCTCTAAAAAGCCCAGCCCACCTGCCAAAGATACTACCGCATTGGCTTTTCCGTTGACGTGTTTGTTGTCTCCTGCACAATCGAGGCACCCTTGATCAGGAAGGTTGTAGGTTTTTTCTACCAACCAGGCTCCCCAACGATAACTTGACTTACGGGTAGACGCCGGACGCTCCACGTCACGATCTAAGTAGGCATTTTGCAAGGAAATAAAAGCACCTGCGCTATGTCCTCCTATAAATATTTGATTAGGATCTACTCCCAACCTTTCGGCGTTGGCGCGGAAGTAGCGTACTGCCGAACGACCATCTTGTATGGCACGGTATACACCTCGTAATGAAGCTCCTTCATCAAACATATTGACACCCAAACGGTAATCAATAGCGGCTGTAACATAGCCTCGTTTTGCCATACGAATTGCCAGCTCTCTGATGTCTCCAAATTTGCGATTGCCTATTACAAAGCCACCACCAAAACACACAATAAACACTGGACGTTTCACATTATTATCGCCAAAAGGCTGAAAAATATCCATGTGCAAATCACGGTTAGAAGTCTCATGCTCTTTGGCATTGATGGGTACACCAGCTGCTATTGACTCATACCAACCACCACCTCTTTTGGGTTGGGGCACTTGCGTACTAAAGCGCACATTTTGGGTTTCGCTTATGTTGTCAAATACCTCATCGATGTATCTCTGCTGCGACCATACAGTTGAAGTAAACAACAGCACTAAGCTTAATAGTGTGGTTAACTTTTTCATTTTGTGTAAAATAATTTAAATGTAAAATTACATTGGTTGTATAATAAATTGTAATTCGCTGTACAGTACAGCTAAGCATAGAGATTGTTCTATATAGATATTTTCATTGGTATACAATTCTTAAGTTTTTTGATAAAAATCAACTATCAGGCAACACCTGACAGTTGATTGCACAATTCATTTTGCTTGAAAATTAGAATATTAAAAATATGAGAGTCGATTCACTGTTTAGGAATGGTGAGAAATTAAATTACCATTCTTGAGGTAGAGGTTTTGTTTTGAGACGAGGCTATTTTTTGCGCCCATAGCAGCGCTACGGGTAATAAAAATAACGAAGTATCAAGGCGAAAAATCACCCCTCAGAGTGTAAATTTATTTTTGAACAATTCCTTATTAGTATTTCAAAAACGTTTTATGTACTACTCGCCCACCATCTTGAATCTTGATATAGTATTTACCCAGTGGCAAGTTCAACACGTTTATATTAAACTGTGCTCCTTGTTTATTTACATCGTTCTGATATACTACTTGTCCCCTTTCGTTATACACCGCTATTTTTACTTGGTGAACACCTTCCTCGTTGAGCTTAATTTTCAGTGTATGGGCACTTGGATTGGGAAACATTTGCAAGTCAGCCTGTAAGCTACCACTTTCACCCATTACCAGTATTGGCACACTCACCATACTACCTTTTGCATCGTTGGCAGCATAAGGTATTGCGCTCAAACGATGTTCACCAGGGGTGTTCCAACATACAGTTACTTTGTTTCCTTTTTGTCTGATAATTTTACCACCTGTCATTTGCCATTTCACCTTAGCAAGGTGTTCAGCATCAATGGTGTAGGTTTGAGTATTGTTTTGCTGCATATTTACAATTGAAGCTCCTGCTATGCTCAATCCGGCAGGGCTTAGGCGGGTATCGTACAAATATTGGCTCATACGGGGTAAAATATCGCTATGTAGATTTGAGCGGTTGTTACCATTGACGTGCACGTCGTGCCCTCTGCTATCGTAAGAATAAAAAGCACGGGGGGCATTTACTTGGTTTGCTCTGGAGTCAATACGACTGCTACCATAGGCTATAGGCAGGTCAAAACCAGCCACTAACCACGAAATACTACCAAATGGTTGTCCAGAATCATAGGGTACAGTATTGTCATTTTTACTATGAAACATTACATTAGGAATATCGCTACTGCCTTCTATATGCTCTAAAAAGCCAACTGCACCAGCTAAAGACACAATGGCATTGGCTGCACCACTCACTTGCTTGTTATCTCCTGCACAATCAAGGCACCCCTGATCAACTAAATCATAAGTTCTTGAGCCAAGCCAGGAACCCCAACGATAGCTTGAGTTGCGGGTATCGGCAGGTCTTTCGTTGTCTTTGTCTAAGTAAGCAGTTTGTACGGCAATGAATGCCCCTGCACTATGCCCAGCAATAAAAATCTGGTTTGGGTCTACGCCCAAAGAGGCTGCATTGGCTCTGAAATAACGAATGGCGGAGCGTCCATCCTGAACTCCACGATAAACAGCTCTAAGGGCAGCTCCTTCATCAAAAACATTCATTCCCAAACGGTAGTCAATCGCCGCTGTAACATAGCCTCGTTTTGCCATACGAATTGCCATCGTTCTAATGTCACCCAAGTTGCGGTCTCCTGCCACAAAACCACCACCAAAACATACAATTAATACCGGGCGGTTTGTATTATTATCGCCAATAGGTTTGAATATATCCATGAATAAATCTCGCTTGCGGGTATCGTGCTCCTTGGCATTGATAGGCAACCCTGTAACCGATTCATACCATCCTCCACCGGGCTTAGGTTCAGGCACTTGCGTACTAAAACGCACTCCTTTGGTTTCGTTTACATTTGTAAAAATTTCGTCGATATAACGCTGTTGTGCCCACGCTCCGGCAACCGCCAACAACATAAGGCTTAATAGTGTAGTTAAACGTTTCATTTGTGTAATAAAATTGAAGTACTTATAAATTGTAAATTAATCTGATATGTAAAATCCTTGTTCGTATTGAATGTCTTCTATTCTTTCTGTACTATTTTATTCTCAGTCTGTATTGTGTATAATTTATTTCTTTATTGGCAGATCACTCCTTGATAATGTTCTATGTATTCTTGTTACTTTTTTTGCGAATTTATAAGGTCATATACCCTGTTTTGGAGAAAAGTACTTTGCTTGTACCTTTTCATAATAGTGTAATATCGTTCGAGCGTCATCCCTCTCTCTACTATGACCTTGTCATCTTCTACTTTCTGCTTAAGCTGTGTTTGCTTCACTGTATTGCGTATGCTGTTCAATGCTGTTTGCTCTGTTGAAGAGATTTCGATTTGTTGCTGAGTAAACTTGGCACGCATAATTTCACCAAACCTCTTTTCGCTTAGTGAGCTTTTGAGCACTGCATCACGTACCGCCATTTCGGGATTACCACGTGGACGTAACCTCAAATAGTTATAAATGGAGGCAAACTTTCTCAATTCTTTGTCCGAAAACTCCTGCTTGGAAGCCTGCTGTTTGGAAGGCACCTTTGTGCAAGAAAACAAGCATAAAATGCTCAGTAAAAAAACTATGTATTGTTTTGACATGAGTTAAAAGCTTAAAAGTTGTATAATACAACTATATGATTAATATCGTAGGTGCAAAAACAATTTTAACAGTATAGTTTATTGTACCATGTGGGTTTCCCCTTTTCTTATAATGAAAATACCTTTAATTAAACCTTCGCTAATTTAGAAGTGCCTGAATAAGTAAGAAAACATTACAATGTAACTTACTACTCAAAGAAGTTTTGCCTGGTGTGTAAAGTATAAAAATAGTATGAACGCATACTATAATATTATGAATGCATACTATTATTTACTGCGAATGTACAATAGCGTTTTTAATTACGCAAACAAAAACCCTAAAAAATCACATTTCAAGGAATAATATTACATAAAGCAATGAATGACCAATGGTTAGTACCCTAAAACAATCAAAAAACAAAATATCACTATACGTCAAAATATTAACTTTTGAAATACTTTGTATTCTTAGTAGCTTTGCCTTCATATTATCAATATATTCTACCTTATCTCTTATCTTACTGATCTATTACATAGCTTAACAACCTATCAACTTTTCAGTATGCGAAACATTTGAACGTAAGTATATGGCAAAAGTCGCATTAATTACAGGTATCACTGGGCAAGACGGTGCTTATTTGGCAGAGTTTCTCTTAAATAAAGGATATGAAGTTCATGGCATCAAGCGTCGCACCTCCCTTATCAATACAGATAGAATAGACCACCTGTACCAAGACCCACACGAAAGTGAAATTAAGCTTACCCTACACTATGGAGACTTGACAGACTCTACGAATATTATAAGAATTATTCAAGAGGTTCAACCTGACGAAATTTACAATTTGGGCGCAATGTCTCATGTAAAGGTAAGTTTTGACTCCCCCGAATATACTGCCAACGTAGACGGAATAGGCACACTTCGTATTTTAGAAGCTGTACGGCTACTTGGGCTTACCCAAAAAACAAAAGTGTATCAGGCGTCTACTTCTGAGTTGTACGGGTTGGTTCAAGAAGTGCCTCAGAGCGAAAAAACACCATTTTACCCCCGTTCGCCTTACGCTGTAGCCAAGCTATATGGCTACTGGATTACAGTAAACTATCGCGAGGCTTATCAAATGTATGCAGTCAACGGGATTTTGTTCAATCACGAATCGCCATTAAGGGGAGAAACTTTTGTAACCCGAAAAATTACTCGTGCTGTGGCGCGAATTGCTTTGGGACTACAAGAGAAAGTTTATTTGGGTAATTTGGACGCCAAACGTGATTGGGGACACGCTAAAGACTATGTGAAAGCCATGTGGCTGATGCTACAGCAAGAAACACCAGAGGATTATGTAATTGCTACTGGTATTACTACTCCAGTGCGTGAGTTTGTTAGAATGGCATTTTTAGAGCTGGGTATTGAAATTGATTTTGAAGGTGAAGGAGTAGATGAAACCGCAGTGGTAACTAACTGTAAAAACCCTGATTATCAGATAAAAAAAGGCACTCAAGTAGTAGCAGTTGATCCTCGCTATTTTAGACCAACAGAAGTAGATTTACTCATAGGAAACCCCGAAAAAGCCCAAAAGCAGTTAGGCTGGACTCCTGAATATGATTTACCTGCCCTGGTAAGCGATATGGTAAAATCAGATATCGAATTGTTTAAACGCGACCAATACCTAAAAAAAGGTGGACATAATATAATGAACTATCATGAATAAAAACAGTAAAGTGTATATTGCTGGACATAGAGGAATGGTGGGTTCTGCTATTCTGCGACGTTTGCAACAAGCAGGGTTTGACAATTTTGTATATAGTAGCTCAAAAGATTTAGATTTAAGAAATCAAGCAGCAGTAGCTGATTTTTTTGCAAGAGAAAAACCTGAATATGTGTTTTTAGCGGCCGCCAAAGTAGGGGGCATAGTTGCCAATAATACCTACCGGGCAGAGTTTTTATATGATAACTTGATGATCCAATCTAATGTGATTCATCAAGCTTATGTACATCAAGTAAAAAAACTATTGTTTTTAGGCTCATCTTGCATATACCCTAAACTTGCTCCTCAACCTCTGAAAGAAGATTACTTGCTTACGGGAAGCCTGGAACCCACCAATGAACCTTATGCCATAGCCAAAATAACAGGGGTTAAAATGTGTGAAGAATACCGCTTTCAGTACAAGTGCGATTTTATCTCAGTCATGCCCACCAACCTATACGGCACTAATGATAACTATGACCTGAAAACATCACACGTACTGCCTGCTTTGCTGCGTAAGTTTCACGAAGCCAAACAAAACAACGAGCCCTCAGTAGAAATATGGGGCACCGGCTCTCCTTTACGCGAGTTTTTGCATGTAGACGATTTGGCGGATGCTTGCTATTTTTTGATGAAAAACTACAGCGAAAAAAGTTTGATCAATATAGGTACAGGTACAGATATTAGTATTAAAGATTTGGCACTTCTAATCAAAGAAATTACTGGTTATAATGGTGAGTTACGTTTTGACGCCTCCAAACCAGACGGTACTCCCAGAAAATTAATGGATGTAACCAAGTTACACCAGCTAGGGTGGCAACATCGAATAGAACTAAAAGATGGCATAACATCTACTTACAAAGAGAAGTTTTTGATTTAACCTAATTTATACATGAAAATCTTAATCACTGGCGGAGCAGGCTTCATAGGCTCTCATGTAGTACGGTTGTTTGTAAACAAATACCCTGACTACCAAATATTTAACCTAGACAAGCTTACCTATGCAGGCAACTTAGACAACCTCAAAGATATTGAGCAAAAGTCTAACTATCACTTTATAAAAGGAGATATTGTAGACCAAAACTTTGTACAGGAGTTGTGTCACAAACATAAGTTCGATGGCATCATTCACTTAGCTGCCGAGTCACACGTAGATCGTTCTATTCTCAACCCTTTGGAGTTTGTTCAAACCAATGTGATAGGTACGGTCAATTTGCTAAATGCAGCACGCGATATCTGGAAAGAAAATTATACAAATAAGCTTTTTTACCATGTATCAACTGACGAAGTGTATGGCTCTTTGGGTAATGAAGGGCTTTTTACCGAAAGTACCGCTTATGACCCTCACTCGCCCTATTCGGCATCCAAAGCCAGTTCAGACCATTTTGTCAGGGCTTACCATGACACTTATGGTTTGCCAATTGTCATCTCTAATTGTTCTAACAATTATGGCGCTTACCAATTTCCTGAAAAACTTATTCCTTTATTTATTCATAACATTAAGAATAGTAAGCCTCTACCAGTATATGGCAAGGGAGAAAACGTGCGAGATTGGCTATATGTAGTAGACCATGCCAGGGCTATTGATTTGGTTTACCATCAGGGCAAACAAGGTGCTACTTATAACATTGGGGGGTTCAATGAGTGGAAAAACATTGATTTGATTCGCTTAATGTGTCAAGTGATGGACAAAAAACTAAACCAGACAGAGGGTACTGCCGAAAAACTCATTGAGTTTGTAAAAGATCGCGCAGGACATGATTTACGCTATGCCATTGACGCTTCTAAAATTAACCAAGAACTGGGCTGGAGTCCTTCTGTTACTTTTGAGCAAGGCATAGAACTAACTATTGACTGGTATTTGGAAAATACTCAATGGCTAGACAATGTGACAAGTGGTAATTATCAAACCTACTACGAAACTCAATATGTTAAACGATAACCTACAACTATAAAAGCGAACTACAATGAAAGGAATCATATTAGCTGGTGGATCAGGTACTCGTCTGCACCCTCTTACCTTGTCGGTAAGTAAACAATTGCTCCCGGTATATGACAAGCCCATGATTTATTACCCGCTTGCTACCCTTATGAGTGCAGGTATTCAAGAAATTCTTATTATTACTACTCCACAAGATAATCAATTATTTAGAACTTTGCTGGGAGATGGCAAGCGTCTGGGTTGCTCTTTTTCTTATGCCATCCAAGAAAACCCTGAGGGATTGGCACAAGCTTTTATTATAGGTGAAGAATTTATTGGAAGCGACAGCGTAGCGCTTATTCTAGGCGATAATATTTTTTATGGCACAGGGCTGGAAAAAATCTTGCAGGAGCAAAACAATCCCAAGGGAGGGGTGGTATTTGCCTACCACGTATCTGATCCTGAGCGCTATGGTGTAGTAGACTTTGATGCTAACAATAAAGCCATTTCTATTGAAGAAAAGCCAAAAAAGCCCAAGTCTAATTTTGCCGTACCTGGTTTGTACTTTTATGACAATCAGGTAGTAGCAATGGCCAAAAACCTTAAGCCTTCTGCCAGAGGTGAACTTGAGATTACAGACATTAATCGTATTTATCTGGAAAAAGAACAACTCTCGGTAGGCATTTTAGATCGTGGAACTGCTTGGTTAGATACAGGCACATTTACCTCGCTTATGCAAGCAGGTCAGTTTGTTCAGGTCATAGAAGAGAGGCAAGGACTGAAGGTAGGTTCTATTGAAGAAACAGCTTATACCATGGGCTATATCAATAAAGAAGAACTTATGGCAATAGCTCAACCATTGGTAAAAAGTGGTTATGGCAATTACTTGATTAATTTGGTAAAACAAGAATTTTAAGCAAAACAATATAAAACGTTTCACAATGCCTTTTAAAGAAACTCCTCTCAACGACCTTTGGTTATTTGAACCCAGAATTTTTGAAGATAACCGTGGTTATTTTTACGAAAGTTTTAACCAAAATGAATTTACCAAAGCCACTGGTATCACTTTGCCTTTTATCCAGGACAATCACTCGTTCTCAAAAAAAGGGGTACTGCGTGGATTACATTTCCAAAAGCCACCCCATGCTCAAGCAAAGTTAATCAAGGTGATTCAGGGAACTATTTGGGATGTAGTGGTAGACTTAAGAAAAGATTCACCCACATTTAGTCAGCACCTGGGGTTTGAGCTTTCGGCAGAAAATAAAAACCAGCTATATGTACCTCAGGGGTTTGCCCATGGTTTTATTGTATTGAGCGAGTCTGCTGAAGTGTTATACAAATGTGATGATTTTTATGCCCCACAAGCAGAATCAGGGATTATTTACAATGATCCTGACCTTGCTATTGATTGGAAAATAGATAGTAGTAATATAATTATTTCAGAAAAAGATGCAGTTTTAGCCACTTTTCAAACAGCTGATATACCGTTCTAGGCTATTTTAACATTATCTCCTTGTTTTAGGTCAGAAAATACCCTTAACTTTACTTGCTCAATACTGTCTCATGTTTTAACTATAAACTGAAATGTATAATCACCCCTTTCATCAAAATGATTTAAGCCAATGTGTTTTCTTAATTACAGGAGGAGCTGGCTTTATCGGTTCTAATCTTGTTGAATACTTGCTCAAATACCAAGCAAAAGAAGTAAGAGTATTAGACAACCTATCAACTGGTAATTACGACAATATCCAACCGTTTGAAAAACACAAACAATTCAAGTTTATAGAGGGTGATATACGAGATATAGAGGCTTGTCAAAAAGCTTGCAAGGGAGTCGATTACATTTCTCATCAGGCTGCTTTAGGGTCTGTACCCAGAAGCATAAACGATCCTGCTACTACCAATGCAGTAAACATCAGTGGGTTTCTAAATATGATGATTGCAGCAAAAGATAATCACATAAAAGGTATAGTATACGCTTCATCATCTTCAGTATATGGAGACAGCACGCTTTTGCCTAAACAAGAGGATAAAATTGGACACCCTTTGTCACCTTATGCAGTCACCAAACTTGTCAATGAGCAGTATGCACGAGTATTTGGTCAAGTGTATGGCTTGAAACTCATAGGGCTCAGGTATTTCAATGTGTTTGGTCCTCGTCAAAGCCCTAGAGGTGCTTATGCTGCGGTTATCCCCTTATTCATTCAAGCGCTCATGGACAACCAACCTCCTACTATTTTTGGAGATGGGGAACAAACCAGAGACTTCACCTTTATTGAAAACGTGGTTCAAGCCAATATAAAAGCTATGTTTGCAAGCAAAGAAGCTGCTTGGGGTGAAGCATATAATATTGGTGTAGGCGGACGAACATCGCTCAATGAGTTATTTAATATTTTGAAAGACAAATCTGGAAAACACTTTACCCCCACCTACAGTGAACCCAGAGTGGGCGATGTGAGGGATAGCTTAGCTGATATTAGTAAAGGCAACAATTTATTAGGCTATGCCCCTCAAATAACCATTCAAGAGGGCTTACAACTTACGCTTGATTGGTTCAAACAAAATACAAGTAAAGTTTAAGGTAAAATTTAGACAATTGGTGTAATGTATATTAATCTAATATTTTCTTCATAATATTGCACCTTGAATAAGTCTTAATATTTGATATTAATAATATAAGATTGATGGATAAAAAACTGGCGATTATAGGGTTAGGCTATGTAGGCTTACCACTTGCTGTGGCGTTTGGCAATAAATATTCAGTCATAGGATTTGATATAAACACCACAAGGATCAATGAACTCAAAAACGGTATTGATAAGACGCTTGAGGTAAGTACAGAAGAATTGAAAGCTACTCAACTACTTACATTTAGCGATGATGTAGAAGCTATTCGTGGTGCTGATATCTATATAATCACTGTACCCACGCCTATAGACCATTCCAAACAACCTGACCTCACACCACTTAGGAAGTCATCTGAGAGCATTGGTAAAGTACTCAAGAAAGGAGATATTGTAGTGTATGAGTCTACTGTATTTCCGGGCTGTACAGAAGAAATTTGTGTGCCCATACTAGAAGCTCAAAGTGGGCTAAAGTATAATGAAGATTTTTATTGTGGTTATTCTCCTGAAAGAATCAACCCAGGTGATAAAGTGCATACTGTAACTAAGATCAAAAAAGTAGTTAGCGGTAGTACACCAGAAGTAGGGCAGGAACTCAATGATCTATATGGATCTATAATCACTGCTGGGACTTACTTAGCTTCTTCTATCAAGGTAGCAGAAGCTGCCAAAGTGATAGAAAACTCACAAAGAGATTTAAATATTGCTTTTGTAAACGAATTAGCACTCATATTTGACAAGCTAGACATAGACACCCATGATGTTTTAGAGGCTGCTGGGACAAAATGGAACTTCTTGCCGTTTAGACCAGGGTTAGTAGGCGGGCACTGTATTGGGGTTGATCCTTATTATCTCACTCATAAAGCCGAAAGCATTGGTTATAACCCACAGGTAATTTTATCAGGAAGAAGGATTAACGATAATATGGGGCAATATGTAGCCAATAAAATTATCAAATTATTGATTCAAGGTAACTTTACTATTCGAGAGTCACGTGTATTAATTTTAGGTTTCACTTTCAAGGAGAACTGTCCTGATACCCGCAATACCAGGGTAATTGATGTAGTGAAGGAATTAAAAGAATTTGGAGTAAACGTAGAAGTTTATGACCCTCATGCAGACAAACATGAAGTAAAGGAAGAGTATGGCTTAGACCTTATTGACCAACCTAATGGGCAGTATGAAGGGATTATGTTGGCAGTTTCTCATACTGAGTTTGAGGGCTTCCCTTTGAGTACTTATAAAAAAGAAAATGCTATTGTGTATGACGTAAAAGCGTTTTTTAATAAGGAACAAGTTGATGCCAGATTATAAATATCCTAGTATCTGTTGGTATGGAAAAAATAACTAGTCAAAATATTCAAATGGTTGACCTTAATGGTCAATACAAAAAAATAGAGGTAGAAGTAAATGAGGCCATTCAAGAAGTTATCAACTCTTCTCGATTTATTAATGGTCCTCAAGTAAAAGCTTTTGCTGAGGATTTAGCGCATTACTTAAATGTAAAGCACGTCACTCCTTGTGCTAATGGTACTGATGCATTACAAATTGCCTTGATGGCATTTGACCTTCAACCTGGTGATGAAGTCATTGTTCCTGCATTTACTTATATAGCTTCAGTAGAAGTAATCGCTTTGCTAGGCCTTGTACCAATATTGGTAGATGTAGACCCAAGTACGTTTAATGTGTCTGTTGATGCTATCCGTCAAGCAATTACTCCACGAACCAAGGTTATTTTACCTGTACATTTATTTGGACAGTGTGCCAACATGGAAGCTATCATGAGTATAGCTAAAGAGCACAAGCTGTGGGTACTAGAAGATAACGCACAGGCAATTGGTGCACAGTATACTTTTTCTGATGGAAGTACCCAATCAGCGGGTACTATTGGGGATATTGGAACGACCTCGTTCTTTCCTTCCAAAAACCTAGGGTGTTTTGGTGATGGTGGTGCTATGACAACCAATAATGAAGTGTTGGCTCAAAGCACGCGCATAATAGCCAGTCATGGACAAACCAAGAAATATATTCACGATGTAATAGGAGTAAACTCTCGGTTAGACACTATACAAGCGGCTTTGCTACAAGTAAAGCTCCAACACTTAGACTCGTACATTGAAGCTCGCCAAAAAGCAGCCAATTATTACGATCAGGCATTTGCAGAATTTACGCACCTGAAAACTCCTGTACGTTCTGATGCATCTACTCACGTATTTCATCAGTATACTCTTCAAATGGAAGACTCCAGTAAAAGAGATCAATTGAAGGAGCATTTGCAAAAAGTAGGCGTACCATCGATGGTTTACTATCCACTACCTATCCACTTTCAAAAAGCATTTACGCATTTTGAAAACATTGAATACAAAAAAGGGGACTTTCCAATCGCTGAAAAACTATGTGACTCGGTCATATCATTACCTATTCATACTGAGCTTAACGAAAGCACCCAAGATTATATCATAGAACACGTTAAACGTTTTTTCAATTAAGGCTATGAATGATTTTTTTGCGCATGAAACCGCTGTAATAGATGAAGGGTGTTCTATTGGTAAAGGCTCTAAAATATGGCATTTTTCGCACATCATGCCCAATTGTACCATTGGAGAAAAATGTAATATTGGACAAAATGTGGTTGTTTCGCCAGAAGTAGTTTTAGGAAAAAATGTCAAAGTGCAGAACAATGTGTCTATCTATACAGGGGTTACCTGTGAAGATGATGTCTTTTTAGGCCCCTCAATGGTTTTTACTAATGTAACCAACCCTCGCAGTGCTGTTAATCGCAGAGGGCAATACACCAAAACCAATGTTGGCAAAGGAGCATCTATTGGAGCCAATGCCACCATTGTTTGTGGACATGACATAGGTAAATTTGCTTTTATTGGTGCGGGTGCAGTGGTTACTAAAAATGTGCCTGCTTACGCATTGGTAATTGGCAATCCTGCCAAACAAACTGGCTGGATGAGTGAGTATGGACATCGTTTGGAGTTTGACCAGAGCGGTTTTGCTATATGCCCCGAAAGCCAGGAAAAATACCATCTAGTAGGTGGTATTGTCAAAAAATTAAAGCCTTAAAAAATTATTACGATGAAAAACTTTGCCCTTATAGGAGCTGCTGGATACATTGCTGTAAGACATATGAAAGCTATCAAAGAGACCAATAATCATTTGATAGCTGCCTTGGATCCTAACGACAGTGTTGGAATTATTGACAGTTACTTTCCAAATGCAGACTTTTTTGTTGAATTCGAACGGTTTGACCGTCACATCAACAAAATTCATAAGACTAGCCAAAAAGTAGACTATGTAAGTATTTGCAGCCCTAACTATTTACATGACTCTCATATCAGGTTTGCGCTCAAAAATGGTGCAGATGCTATTTGTGAAAAGCCACTGGTGCTCAATCCTTGGAATATTGATGCATTACAGGAGGTAGAACAGGAAACAGGTAATAAATTACACACCATTTTGCAATTACGCCACCACCCTTCTATTATTGCACTCAAAGAAAAGATAGACAATGCTCCTGAGGATAAAATCTATGACATTGATTTAACCTATATTACTTCACGTGGTAATTGGTATTTTACCAGTTGGAAAGCCAATCATGAAAAATCGGGTGGTATTGCTACCAATATAGGCATTCACTTTTTTGACATGCTCACCTTGATTTTTGGCAAAGTAAAAGAGAACATTGTACACGTATCAGAGCCCAAAAGAGCTTCTGGCTTCCTTCAACTCGAAAAGGCGCGGGTTCGCTGGTACCTAAGTGTAGATTATGATGCACTTCCTGAAGAAGTAAAGGCTAAAGGCCAAAGAACCTTCCGATCTATTACTGTAGAAGGCGAAGAAATAGAGTTTAGCCAAGGCTTTACTGACTTGCATAACATATCTTACCAAGAGATTTTGAAGGGAAATGGTTTTGGTTTAGAAGACGCTCGACCAAGCATTGAGATAGTGCACCAAATCAGAAACGCTACTCCACTTGGGTTAGTTGGAGACTATCATCCTTTTGCAAATAAAGAAATTGAGTACCACCCTTTTTATAAAGGCTAACTTATCAGATTTTTATTCTTACAATCAA
Organism: uncultured Microscilla sp.; assembly: GCF_947493425.1. Classification (GTDB taxonomy): domain Bacteria; phylum Bacteroidota; class Bacteroidia; order Cytophagales; family Microscillaceae; genus Microscilla. The sequence goes on from NZ_CANLRP010000019.1 coordinate 25,184, forward strand.
TATACATTCACTCATTTTTATAGGTAAAATTTAACATTCACAATGGATTTAAAAGGCAAAAAAGTTTTAGTAATTGGAGGTGCTGGCTTCATTGGAAGTTTTGTAGTTGCTGAATTATTGAAAGAGCAAGTCGATCAAGTAGTAGTATACGACAATTTTGCTCGAGGCAAAAAAAGTTACCTCACAGAACAGCTCGAAGATTCAAGATGTAGTATTTACCCTAATGGAGGCGACATACGTGAGATAGACATTTTGAATGATGCTATGAAAGGGATGGACTTTGTAGTTTGTCTAGCAGCCATGTGGTTATTACACTGCAAAGACTTTCCGAGAACAGCCTTTGACGTAAACATTGCAGGTACTTTCAATGTACTTGAGGCTTGCGTTAACAACAATATCAAAAAACTGGTTTGGTCATCATCAGCTTCTGTATATGGCGATGCTGTGGAGCTGCCTATGACAGAGTCACACCCATTTAACAACAAGAACTTTTATGGTGCATCTAAGATTGCTGGTGAAGCTATGGCTACTGCTTTTAATGACCGTTATGGGCTGAATGTAATTGGGCTTAGGTATATGAATGTATACGGTCCTCATCAAGACCAAACAGCAGCTTATACTGGTGTAGTACCTATTATGCTTAATAAAATTGAAGCAAACGAAGCTCCTAGTATTAATGGCGATGGAAGCCAAGCCTATGACTTTATCTATGTAGAGGATGTGGCACACTGTAATGTACAAGCTTTAAAAAGCGATGTGGAGTTTGGCATGTATAATGTAGGAACTGAAGTACAAACAAGCATTAACGAACTTTGTGAACTGATCTTAGAGTTAAAAGAATCTTCATTAAAAGTACAGTACAACCCTTACTCAGAAGATGATGCCAGAGCGCTTGTAAAAAATAGAATTGGTTCAAGGGAAAAAGCAGAAAAAGAGTTAAACTTTAAATACAGATACGACTTAAGAGAAGGTTTGCAAAAACTGATTGAGTGGCGTATTGCCACAGGAGTAGATAAAAATAAGGTGAATGTTTAAGTACTAACCCAAGGTTGGCAGTCAAAAGTTTAGGGCATAAAAGTACCAACCAATCCACAAAAACTCACAAAGCAATCATTAGTGTATAATTATTATTATAATGAGCTCAAATACATTGAAAAAACGAAATATATACATATCGCAGCCCTCCATGGGGCAAGAAGAATGGGAAGCATTAAGAGAGCCTATTTTTAGTGGATGGGTTACCCAAGGTCCTAAAGTAAAAGAGTTTGAAAAGTTATTTGCCAAGAGACACCAAGTAAAACACGCTTTTGCTGTAACAAGCTGTACCACTGGGCTTCACCTTGCTCTAGCAGCTTTAGATATTCAAGCAGGTGACGAAGTTATTGTACCTGCATTTACTTGGGTATCGACTGCCAACGTGGTTCTTTACTGTGGGGCAACCCCCGTGTTTGTAGACATTGACCCTAAAACGTTCAATATAGACCCAGCAAAAGTAAAGGAAAAGGTCAACGAAAAAACCAAGGCAATTATTCCTGTGCATCTTTTTGGGCTTTGCGCCGACATTGACGCTATCAAAGAAGCTGCACCAGGAATTGCTATTGTAGAAGATGCTGCCTGTGCAGCAGGTGCGAGTTATAAGGGTAAACCTGCTGGTAGTTTAGGGGATATGGCCAGTTTCTCATTTCACCCAAGAAAATCTATTACTACTGGCGAAGGAGGAATGGTGACAACCAATGATGATGCATTGGCTGAAAAGCTCAACATGTTACGCAATCATGGCGCTTCTATTTCAGAGGAGCAACGCCATCATGGTCCTAAACCATATATATTGCCTGCATTTGAAGTAATGGGTTATAATTATCGCATGACTGACCTACAAGGAGCTCTAGGGGTTGTTCAATTTGGAAAACTGGATCAATTCATTGAAGAACGTAACAAGTGGGCTACTTTCTACAAAAAAGAACTCGCTGACCTTGAATGGCTTCAAGTACCTGAGTTTTCTGCTGATTATTCGCATGGCTGGCAGTCGTTTGCTTGCTTAATTCATGAAGATAAGGCTCCACATAGCCGCAATAAAATCATGGAATTGCTGCAAGAGCGAGGTATAAGTACTCGCCCTGGAACTCACGCAGTACACATGCTTGATTATTATGCCAATAACTTTGGTTTTAAACCTGAAGATTTCCCTGGTGCACAACTAGCCAATAACTGTTCTATTGCTATCCCTTTGCATAATAAAATGACAGAAGAAGATTATAAATATATCGTAGAAACATTAAAGGATTTATAAAGTTAATCAATGATATAAAAATGAGGGTTTAATGCACATAACTTATGAAAATCATTGATCAATCAATTATTGTTTTACTAGTATTTAGTCAAGGCCAAATTCAGGAATAGTTCTGCTCTTCTTTGTTATGAAAAAATCATGTAGCTGTTTATGGTTACGCTCATTTTTAGTGCCTAAAACTATTCCTTTCCCAATTCAATGCCTGACTAAGCATCAGCATAATTACAAAATAAAATCATTCATGAACTCTTTACCTTTTACCTTAAGTACATACTCTAAAACATTAGAAACAGCGTTAAACAGTGGCTATGAGTTTACTAGTTTTGACGATCACAAAAATGAAAAATCTCTTGTATGTCTCCTAAGACATGACATTGATGTAGATTTGGAAGCTGCTTTTGAGATGGCAAAAGTAGAAGCTAAGCTTGGCATTAAATCTACCTACTTTTTAATGCTTCGTTCTCCTGTGTATAACTTGTTTTCTCGTCACAACCAAGTGTTTGTCCAAAAGATCATTGATATGGGGCATTTTATAGGCTTGCATTATGATGAAGGCTTTCAAGGAGGCGACCACTTAGACTTAGAAAATTGGATTGATTTTGAGGCTAAAGTAATAGAACAAAACTTTAATGTTAAAATAGAGGTAGTCTCTTTTCACCAACCCAGTCACAGAATTCTCAACAATGAGATAAAGCTTTCTAACTTTATAAACACCTATGATAAAGAGCAACTAGCACACTTTCATTATATATCTGACTCTAACAAAGTGTGGAAAGAGCAACACCCTTTAAATATTTTTAAAGAAAAAACATATTCTAAGCTTCACTTACTCATTCACCCTATGTGGTGGTTTACACCTCAAGATTTATCTACTGAGATAATTTGGGATAATAGCATTCGAAGAAATCTACAAAATGCACAACTACAAATATTAAACACAGAAAGGGCTTACGGTCAAGCTCGTGACTTCATAATCGTACAAAAAGAAAGTAAAAATGCATAAAATAGTTATGTGCGCCTGTTGTGAGTTTGGGCAAGAAATTGCAGAATATTTACTTCAACAGAACATACACATTACCCGTATTGTTAGCCTTACTTCTGACATGGCTCAGAAAAACAAGGTCTCAGGGTACACTTCATACGAAAATTTTGCTGCCAAACATAATATTCCTATTTATTACCCTAAAAGTTATGCTTTGAAAAATGAAGTCGACTACAGTTTTTTCCAAGAAAACGCCTTCGATTTGCTCATTTTAGGTGGCTGGCAAAGGCTTATTCCTGAGAAAATTCTAAAAACCTTAGGAATTGGTGGAATTGGCGTACACGGTAGTTCCGAGTTTTTGCCCAAAGGTCGTGGAAGGTCCCCTATCAACTGGTCTTTAATTGAAGGGAAGCAACGGTTCATTATGCATACATTTTTAATGAAGGCAGGAGCAGATAATGGCGATATCATCAACTTTAAATTCTTTGATATTAACAAGTGGGATACTTGCCAAACTCTATACTACAAATATAGTATAGTTGTAAAAAAAATGCTTGTAGCTGATATACCTAAACTACTACAAGGTCAATATAAATTAACGCCTCAAATAGGAGAAGCAACCTACTACCCCAAGAGGACTCCAGAAGATGGTTTAATTGATTGGTCTCGAACAGTGTTTGAAATCTATAATTTTATAAGAGCCTTAACTAAACCTTACCCAGGGGCCTTTTCTTACTATAATGATAACAAAGTATTTTTGTGGAAAGCTCAACCTTTTGATACGCAAATTAGCTACTATGGTGCACAAATTGGGGAAGTAGTAGAAGTTTTTCCATCAGGGGAGTTTGTGATTAATTGTAATTCGGGTTTACTTTTAGTAACCAGTGCTGATATAACCCCTGAAGTAGGGTATTTATTTAAATCTGCCCCAATTCAAAATGAGGCCTAAAATATTTTAGTAGTATAACTTTACAATAGAAAGTTGTAGTTTTTTTTAGTAAAATATTGGGTAACTATTTATTTTTTTTAATACTGGGTAAAAAATGCTTAGCTTTGAAAACTAAATTCAATTGATATTTAACTTCAATTAAACAATCAATAAAGTATGTGTGGTATTGCTGGTATTTTTAATCTCAATGAAGAACCTGTTTCTCTACAACTCATCAAAAAAGTAACAAGAGAATTAAACCATCGAGGTCCTGATGGAGAAGGCTTTTTTGTAGAAAAGAATATTGCATTAGGGCACAAACGTTTGGCTATTTTAGACACCTCTTCACGTGGAGCCCAACCTATGACATCCAAAAACGGTCAATGGGTAATTTCTTTTAATGGGTGCATTTATAACTTTTTAGAACTTAAACAAGAGCTTAAATCCAAAGGACATGAATTTGTTTCTTCTTCTGATACAGAAGTTTTGGTAGAAGGACTTGCAGCCTATGGTTCAGCGTTTTTTACCCGCTTAGATGGCATGTTTGCCATTGCTGCTTGGAACAAAGAAACCAAAACGTTAATACTTAGCCGAGATCGTTTTGGTGTAAAACCATTATACTATTGGTTTAATGGTAAAACGATCGTGTTTGCCTCAGAGATAAAATCTATTATCAAACATCCTAAATACATAAAAGGGGTTAATTTATCAGCACTCAACGAATATTTTACTTTTCAAAACCTATTTCGTTACCATACCCTATTCAAGGATGTATATATGTTGCCTCCTGCCAACACCATTATGATTGATCGTCACTCGACTTCTATTCAACATACTTCTTGGTGGGATTATGACTTTAATGCCCCTGACAACAACATTACGTTTGAAGAGGCTAAAGAAGAGACTCAACGCTTAATTGAAAATGCTGTGACACGTCAAATGATTGCTGATGTGCCAGTAGGTTCTTATTTATCAGGAGGAATGGACTCTGGATCCATGACTGCATTGGCTTCTCGCCATGTAAATCGCCTCACGACTTTTACGTGTGGGTTTGATATGTCAGAAGTATCAGGAGTAGAAGCAAACTATGATGAAAGGCGGGATGCTGAGCTTATGGCAAATCACTTTAAGACCGAGCACTATGAGCAAGTAATCAATGCGGGTGATTTGAGTTGGTCATTGCCTAGAGTTGTTTGGCATCTCGAAGATTTAAGGGTAGGCATGAGTTACCCAAACTATTACGTAAGTCGCTTGGCATCTAAATTTGTAAAAGTTTGCTTACAGGGTACAGGTGGAGATGAGTTATTTGGAGGTTACCCCTGGAGGTACTACCGGGTATTTCAAAGCCTTAACCAACAAGAGTTTTTTGACAACTATTATGGTTTTTGGCAAAGACTTGTTCCTGACGCTGACAAAGCCCAATTATTCCAACCTGCCGTCTCTAAACAGATGAACCTGCAAAGTATAAGAGATGTTTTCGAACGTGTATTTACATTTAATGACCATCTTAAATACGATACTGCTGAGCATCACATTCAAAACAGCTTGTATTTCGAGATTAAAACATTTTTGCCTGGTCTTTTGCTGGTAGGTGATAAACTATCTATGGCAAATGGCTTGGAGGAGCGCTTCCCATTTTTAGACAATGCTTTGGTAGATTTTGCTCAGAAAATACCTGTTCGTCATAAGTTAGGAAACTTGGAAAACTTTAAAAAAATGGACGAAAATGTATTTGGGTATAAGAAAAAAGCTTACCAAGAATTTAACGACGGCAAGAGTGTCTTGCGCAAAGCAATGAGCGAGTTTTTACCTGATAAAATCATTAATCGAAAAAAACAAGGCTTTTCAGCACCTGATGAGTCTTGGTACCGAGGAGAAAATGCTCAATACATTAAGGACTTGCTCTTAAATAAAAAAACAGTTTCATCAGAGTTTATCAATCCTGATTATATGCACAAGGTCGTTGATGAGCATATTAATCAACGTGTTAATCACCGTTTGTTGATTTGGTCCTTCATGAATTTTGAATGGTGGTGCCGTTTATTTCTAAACAACGAAAAATTAAATGGCATACTCTAATGAAAATCTTAACTTTATATAAAGCAAATTAATAGTCATACTTACAAGTTTACTTTCTAAAATCTCAGTAATCATTGGGACAATACATTATATTATATAGTACAGGTAATTTTCAACTATTATAACAGTACTACTCCATCAATTTAGGAATCACTGATTTATTTTTGAGTATTGTATTTAAGCAAATAGATTGTTTAGATGCTCAATATTTTATCTTTGATAGTGGTGGAATATTTATTTTGAATAGTTCTAGCAAATAATGACTAAAAAAGCATTAGTAATGGTTGAAAAATGAAAGAGTTTATTTGAAGATAGAAATCTGCTATCAAGATGAAACATTTAGCAGAGCCCAAAATCAAGTTCACATAGCAAATTTTTGTATTCATAGAGCTTGACTCAGAACAATACTAAAAATAACGAGGTTCACTGTCTTGGCGAAGCTCATAGGGTAACAAAATCTTGATCATAAAATTTTTTCCAGAATCTAACCCCTGACATATGCGAGGAATTGGGGTTATTTTTTGTCCATTACTTATAGGAAAGTAGGTAAAGCAACTGTCTCTAAGACAGTAAATCAATTTCACTCAAAGCTTGATGAAAATATATTTTATATGCGAATGAATCTAACGCTATAAAATTGTCTATCACAGAATAAATTGATGGTTTATCAACAACTCAAATGTAGGTCTGTAGAACTGTTCATAAAATTTACATAGATGAAAGAAGTAAAAAAAATATATCAAGATGCTTATGCCAAACATGGCAATTCTATAAAATCTATTTTGATCCCTAAAGGGCGTCAAAATGAACGATTTGACTCACTCGCAATGTATATCAAAGATGCAGAGGTTTCGGTTTTGGATTTTGGCTGTGGCTTAGGGCATCTAAATCATTATCTAGCAAGTAAGTTCTCAAATCTTCATTATACTGGAACAGACATTGTCGATGAGTTTATTCAGGAAAACACAAAAAACTACCCTAAAAGTACGTTTTACAAAATCTCAAGCTATAAAGATGTTACCGAAAACTATGATTACATCATAGCAGCAGGTGTATTCAATATAAAGTATGATCCTGATACTGCTACTCACAAAACCATTGTTTATGACCATTTAAAACATTTACTAGATAAAACCAATAAGGTATTATCAGTAAACTTTATGACTGATCAGGTAGACTTTATTCAGGAGGGGGCTTATCACCAAAATGTGACTGAGCTATATGAATATGCTACTCAAAACCTATCTAAGAGAGTAGTCATTGACCAATCTTATATGCCCTACGAATTTACCATTCATATTTTTAAAGATCAGGAAATAGTACGCCCTGACAATATTTATAAGTCAATTTAAATGCTATGAATATAGAGTTTGTTAACATTAGTAAAGAATTACATGAACAGTGCGAAGCATTTGTACTCCAACAACCTAACACTCTACTTTATCAAACAATAAAATACCAATCGTTAATCACTGCTTTGCTAAATGTTCCAAATGAAACAATTGTAGCTCTAGTAAACAATGAAGTAAAGGGTATTTTCCCTTTAATGGCAAAAGATGGAAAGTTTGGCAAGGTATATAACTCTTTGCCTTTTTATGGTAGTAATGGAGGACCAATTGGAGCTGATGAAACCATTACACAGGCGTTAATTGAAGAATATGTTAGAACTACAACTCAAGACAATGTAGCAGCATCAACCTTAGTAACCAATCCTCTAGATGAGGTAGATTACAGTAAACTTTCCTACCATTTGCTGGATGAGCGAGCTGGACAATTCACAAAATTAGATTTTGACAACCCCAAAGAAGACCTAATGCAATCTTTTCACTATAAGACCCGCAACATGGTCAGGAAGGGTATGAAAAATGACATTGAGGTTATTGTTGATAACAATGCGCTTGATTTTTTATATGACACCCATGTAGAAAACATGAAAGCCATAGGAGGGATACCTAAATCAAAAAAGTTTTTTGATCTTATAGCAACCTTTTTTAAAGGTGATGTTGATTATAAGATTTACACCGCGTCCAAAGATGGTAGTCCAATATCTGCTTTACTATTGTTCTATTACAAAGGAGTTGTAGAGTATTTCACCCCTGTTATTAAGGTTGAGTATAGAAATCTACAACCTAACAGTGTGCTTATTTATCAAGCAATGACTGATGCTGCTAAAGAAGGCTTTAAATGGTGGAATTGGGGTGGAACCTGGCCCTCGCAAGAAAACCTTTATCGTTTCAAGAGTCGTTGGGGTGGACAAGACTTTGTTTATAAGTACTTTGTTCATATAAATAATAAAGATATCTATAATGCTACTCCTGAAGAACTCTTAAGTGAATATTCGAATTTTTATGTGCTTCCTTTTAATGCCTTAAAGTCTTAAACAATGGAATTTGCAAATCTGAAATCTATTCAATTAAACAAGCCTGAGACTTGGCAAGATAAAATATTTCTAACCTTTGATATTGACTGGGCAAGCGATGAAGTTTTAAATTTTACCATTGATATACTGGAAGAGAGTAAAGCAAAAGCTACTTTTTTTTGTACTCACGAAACGAAAGTATTAGATAGAGTTAGAAAGAATCCTGATTTTGAAATTGCAGTACATCCTAATTTTAACTTTTTGCTAAATGGAGATCATAGGTATGGCAGTAATGTAAAAGAGGTGGCTCAATACTACATGGACATTGTACCAGAATCGGTTACGCTTCGTTCTCATTCACTTACCCAAAATAGTCAAATCTTAGAAGTGTTTTGCGATTTGGGCATTCGCAGTGATTGTAACCTACTCATTCCATTGGAAGCTGGGGAAACAAAGCCTTTTTTGTACTCCAATAATCGTTTGCTTCGTATTCCTTATATTTGGGAAGATGACACGGCAATACTTTACAGGAATAGTACTAAAGTTACTGATTACTTACAACATGATGGTCTTAAAGTTTTTGATTTCCACCCTATCCATGTTTTTCTGAATACAGAAACCTTGGACAGGTATAATCGCTGCCGAAAACACCTGCAAAATTACACAGAATTGAAAAGCTTTGTAAATCATGAAAGTTTTGGTACCCAAAACTTCTTCAAAAACCTTATACAACAATCCAAACTTGTAACTTTGTAATCTTATTTTTCAAAATATATCTACTAGGTAAATATTATATTACATGAAAACAGTCATCGCAGGAGGTGGAATTGCAGGCTTAATATCAGCCCTCAGTTTGTCTCTTCATCAGGATCAAGAAGTAATTCTTATAGAAAAAGCAGATCACCCTGGAGGGTTACTTAAATCTTTTGACTACGGCGAACAAGGACTCTTTGACCATGGGGCCCACAATGTATGCGAAACTGGAAATACAGCCATAGACAAGGTTATATTTGACCTATTGCCAAAAGGTGGGTGGGATGTGCTGGAAAAAGATAAACGAGATTTAGCAGGAATTTTTTACGATGGTCGTTTGCAATTGAACACACCTTATATTGATATTCGCCATAAAGACCAATATAAACAATACATTGCCGATTTCTTCGCAAATATTGAATCAACGCCCTCGTACAATGGTCCACAAAATGCCTATGAGACTATTTTTCAAAAATTTGGAGAATCTATCACTCAAGAAGTAATTTCACCTGTAGTAAATAAGATATACAAAAAAGATATTCACGACCTAGACCTCTTATCTATATTACTCACTCCCCTTACCAGAGTGAATATGTTTTCAAGTTTTTTAATGGAAGATCTCCTCCATACAAAACACCTCAAAAACTTGCTTTCTTTTCCTGAACAAAGAGAGTTGCCCTTGCAGCACTCTTCTGGAAGACGCTCACTCTACCCAAAAAACTTTGGGATGCAAAAAGTAGTAGATGCTATTATCAAAAAGCTACAAGAAAATAATGTGAAAATTTTGACAAATACAGGCATCAAAAAAATTACTACTCAAAACCAGAAAATTAGTGAAGTCACGATTGAAAACGCTCAAGGAAATATTGAACAAATTAGTTTAGATTACTTTGTATGGTCTGTGGGCATTCCTCAACTTTCTTTTATGCTGGGGTTAGTGAATGGAAAACCTGACTTTGACCCTCCTCTGAAAACTATAGTGACAAATCTAATTGTTGAAAAACCTATAGCTATGGGGGATTTGTACTACCTCTACTGCTACGATGATGGATACCATACCTTTAGAGTAAGCAACTACGCTAACTACTGTTCTACTGCCAAAAGATCTAATGGTTATCCTATCTCCATTGAATTGCTCATGGAACCTACACAGGTGGAGTCACCTGAAAAAATCACAGAGATTGCTATTTCTGAATTAAGAAAAATGCAAATTTTGCAAGAAGATAATCGGGTAAATTTTGGTAAGACAGAAATACTGGCAAGTGGTTTCCCAATGCCTACCCTCAAAAACTCTTTATTTATTAATCAAAAAAGAAAAGAGATTGAGAAGCTCGATTTGCAAAATCTAGTACTTACAGGAATACTCTCTGAGCCTAATTTGTTTTTTCAAACTGACATTATCAGAGATACATACGAAAAAATGCTAGACAGAATCATTCAAAAATAATGACCACTCCCCTTTTTTGATATAAACAAAATGAACATAGCGATTATAGGCCGACATGAGGTACTTTACAACACCATCAAATTATTAGCCGATAAGGGATTTAATATTGGACTAATTGTTACAACAAAAGCATCTCCTGAATATAGAATAAAAGAAGATGATTTTGAAAAAATAGCCCAAAGTTTGGGTGCTGAGTTCTTTCATACATCTAAAATTAACTCGCCAGAGTTTTTATCTATTTTAAGGGACAGAATTAAAAAGTATAATATCCAGGTGGCTGTAAGTTCTAATTATGCCAACTTGATTTCTCAGGATGTAATAGATCTTTTTCCACTTGGCATACTCAACGCTCATGGGGGAGACTTACCTCGTTATCGTGGTAATGCCTGCCAGGCTTGGGCCATTATTAATCAGGAAGAAAAAATTGGCTTGTGTATTCATAAAATGGTAGGAGCTGAAGTAGATGCAGGCGACATTATTGCTCGCAAGTACCTCCCTATTGACATTAATACAAGAGTAGGGCAAGCCTATGAATGGATGGAAAAAGTAATACCAGTAATGTTTCTTGAGGCGCTTTCAAAACTTCAGGAAAATCCAACATATGTTCTTGCTTACCAATCAGAGAACCCTAAAGATGCTTTGCGTTGTTATCCAAGAAACCCTGACGATGGAAAGATTGATTGGTCAATGCCTAACGATTCTATTCTTAGGCTGATCAATGCATCGAGTGAACCTTTTAATGGTGCATTTTGCCAATACAAAGGGGAAAAAATTATTATTTGGCGAGCCGAAATTTATCAAGATGAAGAAGTTTACCTTGCAATGCCTGGTCAGGTAGCTTTACTTGACAAAAATAGTGGATCTGTAACAGTTATTTGTGGTCAAGGCAAACTGAAAATCACAGAGGTACAACTTGGCGATAGAAGAGACTCGCCATTCGCTTTCATAAAATCTTTTCGTGCGCGTTTGAGCTAATGTCTTCTTTGCATTACTTGTAGTCTTTTTTTAAGAAAATGAAATCATTTATAAAAAAAACAAGCATTTACATTATCCAGTCAATACTAACACCATTTTTTATAATTGGCTGGATAATAATTTTACTTATCAAGAAAAAAAGGTCACAGCCTCGTCTAGTTTGGGGGCCAATCCCTATTATTAACAATAAGTACTTCTCTAATGCTCTGAAAGCTGATCAGCAGTATGAATCTGTGACCATTATGGATGGTTTTTTTTCAAGCATTAATTCAAAGGAAGATTTTGACCTCTATTATTCAGATTTTTTACCAGTATTTTTATCAAAAAACCAATACTTAGTAAAAATATGCAAGAACACTTTTTTGCCATTTGTCATTTTTCTGTATGCGATTTATCGATTCGACATTTTTCACCACTCTTTCGAGGGGGGCTTTTTGAGAGGAAGTATTTTAGCAAAAGTAGAGGCTACTTTGATTAAGTTAGCAAAAGGCAAAATAGTTATCATGCCTTATGGTGCTGATTTTTACCGTTATTCAAAGCTTGAGGTTATTAGTTTTCGGCATGTGTTATTACTGAATTACCCACAAATGGCTTTCAAAGAAAAAGAAATTAATAAAAGGATAGAGCTTTGGACAAAACACGCTGATGTAATTATGGCAGGGTATGATATTGATGGTTTAGCTCGTTGGGACATCTTACCTTTTAACTATATAACTATTGATACCAAACTATGGCAAAAGAAATACAACTATTCAACGAATGATGGTCATAATGGACCAGTATATATAATGCATACTCCTAATCATAAAGGAGTCAAGGGAAGTGAATTTATTATGAAGGCAATAAAGGAGTTACAACATGAAGGTCTACAAGCAGAGTTAATACTTATAGAGAAGATTCCCAATACAGAAGTTAGGAGACTGATGCATGAAAAGGCAGACATTTTAGCCGAGCAACTTATATTTGGTTATGGATTGAGTGGAGTGGAGGGAATGGTAACTGGTATACCTGTATTAAGCAACCTAGACAATGAAGCTTATACCAGGGTATTTAGACGTTACTCTTATCTTAATGAATGTCCTATTCTGTCTACTACTCCTGAAAACGTAAAAACTCATCTTAAAATTTTGATCACTAACCCTCAGCTAAGAAAGCAGCTAGGCGAAGCGGGAAGAAAATATGTAGACAAATACCATTCAGAAAAAACGGCTCAATACACATTTGGTGCCATTTATAGCAAAATATGGCACAAGCAAGAGGTTAACCTCATGAACTTATTTCATCCAATCACAGGAGAGTATACCAATAGTTCCCCAATAATTCAACACCCTCTTCATGAGAATCACCTTCCACAGCAATACTTTGACAATTCAACGACACTCTCAAAGCATAGATAAGTACTTAGCAAGAGTTGATATTTGTTTACCAATAAATTAGATGTAATAAAAGTTTAAATGCTAAAAAAATTCGCAAAAGATATTTCCATTTATGGCTCTGGTGATTTTGTCTTCAAAATAATTGCTTTTGTTTTTTTCATTATATACGCCCGCTTTCTCTCTGTTGAAGATTTTGGGTTAATGACATTGGTAGTAACAGTTGTAAATGTGCTAGTAATGATCTCTAATGTAGGTTTAAACAATGCTATTTCAAGATATTATTATGACAAACACACGCTAGAAGAACAACGCCCTTCATTGGTAAGTACTGGTTTAACTATTCAAACATTGGTCACAGTAGGACTTACTCTTCTAGTTATTATAGGCCTATACCCTTTTCAGGAAGCCATCCAAAAAGAGTATGGCATTACCTATCTATTATTTGTACTTGCCTTGCTTGGGGCTATTCCTACTCAACTTATTCAATACGCCCTTGATGTAATCAGGATGCATTTCAAACCTTTAAGGTTTACCATCACATCTTTTTTGAAAAACCTACTAGGGGCACTTATTGCTACAATCTTATTGGTTTATACAGATTTGAAGGTAACGGGTTACTTTATGGGGCTTCTGATTGGATTGACTGTTGCGGTTCCCATAAGTTTATGGATGATCAGAAAAGATTTATCTTTCAACTTTAATAAAAAACTTGCTCGAAATTTAACCGTTTTTGGATACCCTTTCATTTTTGCCAACGTTGCCTATTGGCTCTTGTCATCTATTGACAGATGGATGATTGTCGAAATAAGCAATAAAGAAGAGCTAGGCCTGTATGCTATTGGATTCCGTATCTCTCAAGTTATTGGTTTTTTGAGTAGTGCTTTTGGGCAAGCATGGTCACCATACTCTATAAAGTTATATGCAGAAAATCCTGACTATATCAGAATAGTAAGTCAAATACTTACTTATTTGAGTTTGGTATTAGTACTGGCAGCAATTTCTATTAGTATATTTAGTGCCGAAATTTTAATGGTTACAACGCCTAAAGAATATTGGCCAGCTGCCAATTCTTTAGGGATTATTGTAATTGGTTTATGTTTTCAGGGTACTACTCAAATTACTGTATATGGAATAGCCATCGAAAAGAAAACATATTTAATCACTCTAGGCTCTTGGCTTACTGTAATTCTTAATTTTGGTTTAAACTATTGGCTCATTAATAAATACAATGGAGCTTTCGGAGCCTCATTAGCTACCATGTTTTCATTCTTGTTTATGACCCTTTTTTACCTGTTCCATACTCAAAAATTACACCCTTTAAAATTAGAAAAAAAGAAGTTATTGGTGTTATTTGCATCAATTTTTGTGATAGTTCCAACAACTATATACATAAATTCACTTGATTGGACATTTTTAACACTTCTTTACAAAACACTACTTCTTGGTCTATTTATTAGTACAGTATTCATTACTAAAGTAATAGATGTTAAACAGTTAAAAAATATTTTAAAAGTTAAGTTTTCATGAAAAAACACTTAATTACAGGAGCAGGCGGCTTAATTGGTGCAGAACTTATTAAACATTTGTTGTTGGATCAGGAAAACCAGGTTTTTGCCATTTCTCGTCAGCAACCAACTACAGACCAAGATCGCCTCACATACATCACCCTTGATTTCAGTACAGAGTGGAATACTAGTGTGCTTCCAGAAAACATAGATACAATTATTCATCTAGCACAATCGCCTGACTTTAGAGATTTCCCTCAAAAATCAGAAAGTGTATTCAATGTCAACACTATTAGTACCTTAAAGTTGTTGAATTACGCCCAGCAAACAGGTGTGAAAAAGTTTGTGTTGGCTTCATCTGGTGGTATTTATGGCAATGGCAACAATGGGTTTACCGAAAATACCCCCATCATAACAAATAAAAACCTGGGTTTTTATTTAGGAACCAAGTTATGTTCTGAAATCATAGCTGATAGCTATGCTCAGTTTTTTGATTTAGTTATGCTTCGTTTTTTCTTTGTTTATGGTGCACACCAACGAAAAGACATGTTGATACCCAGACTAGTAGGTTTTGTAAAAAATAAACAACCTATTACACTACAAGGACACGACGGCTTGAAAATTAACCCAATATATGTGTCAGATGCAGTAGAAGCAATTATCAAATCTTTCGACTTGAAAGGTAACCATAAAATAAATATAGGAGGCCAAGAGATTCTCAGCCTTAGAGAAATTGGCCATATTATTGGCGAAGTAACAGGGGTTTCCCCAGAGTTTAAAACGGACTTAGAAAGTTCTGCTAAAAATGTAATTGGTGACATCACTAAAATGTCAGACATCTTAACTCCTCCTAAAATAAGTTTCAAAGATGGCATTAAACTTTTAACAAGTCAAAGTTAAATATTATGAAAAAAAGAGTTGCTCTAGTAGCTTTTGGGATAAGTTCCCTTGCTGGTGGTGGTGGAGCTGAGCGACAATTCACCGATACTTATGAGTATTATCAGAAAAAAACTGACCGCAAATTTGACCTTTACTATATACTCGACCCTCAATCTTATGAGGCACTTACCCAGTTAGGTATTTTACATTTCAAAGAAAACGTGATTTTATTAAAAAAACACAGTTTTATCCCTCGAAAGTTTCGGTCATTTTTTTGGAGTATAGAGTTTATTTTCAAAGCGAAAAAAAGAGGCATTCATTTGGTTCATGCTTATTTACCTAGCATTACTTACGGGCTATCTATACTTTTTTCTCGTCTAATCCCTAAGCGCCCACTCATTACAGTGAATATAAATGATTGTACACTTGCTCATGCATATACTAGTGCTTATACTTTCGATTCAGCAGGTAATACAAAAAAAACCATTTTTTTGTATAGAAACTTTTCTTTTGATGGATATTTTTCTTGGTACACTTTATTTACAGAAGTCGCCCAAAAGCACAATGTAGTAAAAGGGAATCCTATCATTAAATCTGCTAAATATTGTTTTGCCAATCAAATTTATAAGCCTGGCAATAAACAAAATCTAATTGTATATGCAGGTAGACTTGTGGAGCAAAAAGATCCTATTTTTTTTATTCAAGCTATCTTACACCTCTACAAACAATACCCCGAAGTTACTAAAGAATGGAAGGTAAAAATGTTTGGTAAAGGACCTTTATACAATGCCTTAACTGATTTCATTGAACAAAACAATTTACAACAAATAGTGGAAGTCACCTCTACTGATAATATGTTGGAGGTTTTTAGTAAATCTAAGCTTTTTATATCATCTCAATTGTATGAAAACTTCACATCACTTTCTATGCTAGAAGCCATGTCGGCAGGTAATGCAATCATTGCCCGTAATGTAGGACAAACAGATTATTTTGTAAAAGATGGTCAGAATGGATATTTACTAACAAAAGATACTCCTGAAAATATGGGAGATTTAATTTATCAATATACTAGTCAACCAAAGCTTCAACAAGAGATGCAAGACCGCAGCCTCTATATTGCAAATGAAGTACACAATGTCCACAATTTTTTAAATGATATAGAAGATTTTTGGAACACATTTTTTTTACCAGAAAAGCCTTACTAATTACAACTATTAAGCCACCACTCTAACAAATGTTATTATGCAACATAAACATCTGGCTTTTCTTCGTAACCCGAAGAATGGCAACTTACTTAAAATAAAGGATGAAGTACTAGAAGGAAATCGTATCAAATCTGGAACCCTATATGATGAAGATAGTAATGAGGAATACCCAATTATTAACTTTATTCCACGTTTTGTACCTCTTGAAAATTACGCCTCCGGATTTGGTCTTCAATGGAATATCCATAGCAGAACTCAGTATGATGACGAAAGCAAACACAATTTTTCAAAAGATCGCTTTTTTTTTCAGTCAAAATGGGATGAAAATCTCGAAGGTGAAACAATACTAGAAATAGGGTGCGGATCAGGTAGATTTACAACGGTAGCCGCTGATACAGGGGCTACTCTCGTTACCTTTGATTATTCTAATGCAGTAGAGGCTTGCTATCAAACAAATGGACACAGAGACAATGTATTAATTGTTCAAGCAAGTGTATATGAAATGCCTTTTGAAAAAAACTCGTTCGATAAAGCCTACTGCTTTGGAGTGTTACAGCATACTCCTGACCCTAAAGCGTCATTTATGGCTATACCACCTTTTGTAAAAAGCAAAGGAGAGATTTCAACTGATTTGTACCATAAGAGTTTTGCAAAATGGATTTTAGGAACCAAATATTATGTCAGACCATTTACCAAAGGTAAAAATCCTGAAAAGCTGTATAAAAACATCAAAGCTTATATTGATTTCATGTGGCCTTTAGCCAAAGTAATAAGAAAAATCCCTAAAATAGGGCCTTCTATTAATTGGAGGTTGCTCATTGCTGACTATTCTAGAGAGTTTTCTAATACAGATAATGAAACTTTAAAAGAATGGGCATATTTAGATACGATGGATATGCTGTGCCCTATGTATGATTACCCACAAACAATGAATACATACAAAAAATGGCATAAAGAAGCTCATTTGACTGGCTCTCACTTTGAGTATGGTGGGAATGGTATATATGCAACAGGAATAAAACAATAATTAAAGAATAAAATGTGCGGAATAACTGGCATTTTCCATTTCGACAAAGACAGAAGGGTTCAACAGAATATTTTGAAACAAATGACTGATATTATCCACCACCGGGGTCCCGATGGGGAAGGGTTTTACTGTCATAATAATATAGGTTTGGGGCACCGTCGCCTTTCTATTATTGATCTCTCAACTGGAGATCAACCCATGTTTAATGATGATCGTTCGATAGCGCTCATTTTCAACGGTGAAATCTATAACTACATAGAGCTTAAGGAAGAACTTAAAACATTAGGGCATCGGTTCCACACCACTTCAGATACAGAGGTGATCATTCGAGCTTACGAGCAATGGGGCATTGACTGCCAAAATAAATTTAACGGCATGTGGGGTTTTGCGCTATGGGATAAACACAAGCAACAGCTACTCTTATCTATTGATCGGCTCGGAATCAAGCCTCTACACTATGGAATACATGACAATACCTTGCTCTTTGGCTCTGAGATTAAAAGTCTACTAGCTTACGGTTTTCCAACAAAACCTAATGACGAGGTATTGGGGCTTTATCTTACGCTTAGTTATTTGCCTGCTCCTTATACTTATTACAAAGACATCAAAAAGTTGCAACCAGGACATTGTCTTATTATCAGAGAAGGACAGGTAACCGAAAAAAAATATTGGGATATACCTCAAGTACCAGAAGCCCAAATGCTTACTGATAAAGTACAAGTCTATGAGCAGTTTGAAAGTATTCTAAAGGATGCTGTTAAAATAAGAATGCGTAGTGACGTTCCTTTCGGAGCGTTTCTTAGTGGAGGCTTAGACTCCTCAAGTGTAGTGGCTTTAATGTCCCAAATAGCTTCGCAACCTGTAGAAACTTTTACTATTGGCTTTCAAGACAAGGCATATGATGAAAGTCACTTGGCTCAAGAGGTGGCTACTAGATTTAACACTAAGCATACCCTTAATTATGTACAACCTGACAGTTTTGAAGAAGCTCTAAAGCACATTTTGTTTCACTATGACGAACCTTTTGGAGACTCTTCTGCCATTCCTACCGGGTATGTGTCTAAATATGCTCGCCAAAATGTCAAAATGGTGCTTACTGGTGATGGTGGAGACGAGGTGCTGTCAGGGTATACTGTATATCAAGGAGAAAAATTTGCCCACCAATACCAAAAGCTCCCAGGCTTTATCCGCAAGGGCATACCCAATGCTGTAAATGTTTCTTCAAAACTTATGAGAGGAAGGCTAAAATATACACTTAACCGAATAAGTGCTGTCACTGAAGCGTCAAATCAAGGCTTTATCCCCCGTTTAATTAACAAAGTCTCTTGGGTAGAAAAAGGTGTTTTACAGAATTTAATGGGTGATTCTTCAAAATATATGACTATTGAAGATTATTTCCATGATGTGTTTGCTCAATGTAACTATCAAGATCCTTTTTATCAAGTGATGTACTTTAATCTAAAAATCTCACTACCTTTTGATATGTTGACCAAAGTAGACCGAATGAGCATGGCACACTCACTGGAAACTCGCATTCCTTTTTTAGATTATCGTTTGGTTGAGTTAATGGTAAAGGTTTCTAAAAACATCAAAATGCAAGGTTATGAACGTAAGTCTGTGCTCCGTAATACAGTGGGTAAAGCATTGCCCAAAAACATTCTCCATGCACCCAAAAAAGGGTTTGGAGTACCTTTACGCGAATGGTTTAAAGAAAAATCGTTTGAAAATCACTTGAATTCATTGTCTAACCAAGATTTTGGCCTCAATTCTAACACCATCCAGACCATAGTAAAAGAAAATCAACTAGGAAAAAAAGACTATGGCAATTTTATATGGATGTTGTTTGTCTTAAGAAACTGGCTTGCAAGACCTTAAATGTAAGAAATAAGTTGTTTTATTTGTCATTTCTATACTCTAAAAAAGACACAAATACAAGCTTATAATCAGATACTTACCTTAAAGCTTTGTTTTCCTATTTATTTTATTGGACTAAATTATAAATATTTAACTTTGCATTTCAAAAAAGCAAATTTATGAACTGTCTATTCATCTTTGGCACGCGTCCTGAAGCCATAAAAATGGCTCCATTGGTAAAACAATTTCAGAAAAATGACCACTTTCAAGCAAAAGTTTGTGTAACAGCACAACATCGTGAAATGCTAGACCAGGTATTAGATTTTTTTGGCATACAACCTGATTACGATTTAAACCTGATGCAACCTAACCAAACCTTGTTTGACATTACAGCAAAAGGCTTAAAGGCTTTAGAAGCTGTTCTGGATGATTGTCAGCCAGATATAGTTTTTGTGCAGGGAGATACTACTACCTGTTTTATTGGAGGCTTGGCTGCTTTTTATAAAAAAATTAAAGTTGCTCATATTGAAGCAGGGCTACGAAGTGGTAATAAATATTCGCCATTTCCAGAAGAAATCAACCGTGAACTTACCTCAAAAGTGGCTGACTTTCATTTTGCTCCAACCATCAAAGCTGTTCAAAATTTAGCTTTAGAAAATATTTCTTCAAATGTACACTTGGTAGGTAATACAGTAATTGATGCATTGTTGTTAGGGCTAGATATCCTAAAAAATGATAACAAAATAAAGGACAGCTTTCAAAATATAGACTTCAACAAACGCGTGATATTGGTTACTGGTCACCGCAGAGAAAGCTTTGGTAAACCTTTTGAAAACATTGCTTCAGCTATCAAAACATTGGCTGAATCTTATAGAGATATTGAGGTTGTATACCCTGTACATTTAAATCCTAATGTACGCCAAGTAGTTAATAAGACTTTGGGAGATGTGCCAAATATCAAATTAATAGAGCCCCTTCCCTACCCTAAACTCATATGGCTGATGAACCAATCTTACCTTGTATTGACAGATTCAGGGGGAATTCAAGAAGAAGCCCCTGCTTTGGGTAAGCCTGTATTAGTAATGCGTGAAGTAACAGAACGTACAGAAGGCATTGATGCTGGCACAGCAAAACTAGTGGGTACTTCAAAGGAAAAAATTATTGCTGAAGCTTCTAAGCTTCTAGATGACGCTGAGGCATACGCTCTTATGTCTAATTCTGTTAACCCTTATGGAGATGGTACAACTAGTCAAAAAGTCTCAGACATACTTAGCAATATTGAACTAACAAAGTAAAAAACACAGGTAACTGTTAACAGTCGCCTTCAGTTAGGCAACCAGTATTGATTGGAAGTGTACCTAAAAGGAAGAATAAGTTTTAGGTACACTTTATCAACTAAGTGATATCTCATCAAACCGCAAACTTATGGCACCACATTCATCATTTAAACCTTTATCAATTCCTCGCAATTTTGATAGCTTAATATTTCTTATGTTATTTTGCTACAGCATCAATGCGACTTTAGTTGATGTAGTTGGTTTTCCAAATATATTTAAACCTCTTTTTTTGCTATGTAGTGTTACAATATTAACTTGGTCTTTATACTCCCACAAACCACCTATATATCAACTAAAAGTAATCATTGGTTTTTGTTTTCTAGGCATAGAACAAACTCTATTTATTTTACCGCTAATTATTTTACCACAAATGATGAGGTCTACAAAGAAGCTGAGTTTTCAGATTCCTCATCTTATTCTTTTACTTTACCTTACATATTGCTTGGTTTTAATGCTTTTTTATACAATTATTGATTTTTCTTTTTTCACACCCATCCTCTGGTATTTAATTACAGGTGGACAATTGATTTTGTTTCTTCATTATTACCGCTACCAATATGATTCTCAAGATTTGATTGAGATTCTGTCATTTTTTAAAAAGCTGATTTTACTCCAAGTAATTTTTTTAGCTGCCCAATTAGTAATACACCGCTCGTTTTATCCAGGAGATTTATGGTCGGGTAGCTTTCATGACGCTGATAAAGCAGGCTTTTTCCTATTACTATTACTAATCTATTATATTATTCCTCCTTTTTTATTAAAAAACCAATCACTGCTCAAGCTCAAATCCCGTAAGGGCGTAGTAGTGCTTGCTATGGCCTTAGCTGTACTACTGTGTGATGCTAAAATTTTGAGTGCAATTACAATTGTATCTAGTGTATTATATGTTATTTTAACAGTGTTTAGCCAATTATTTAATAGACACACTCAAACTTCTACTAACAAAACTACCCTAACTACCTTGTTAATATTTATGTCCTCGTTTTTTGTTTTATCAATACTTAACCTATACCTCAACCGCATATCAGCAGGGCAAATAAATAATATTTTTGAAATTACGTCTACATATACAGGATCAACCCTGAAAGAAGCAAGTAAAAAAGTATTAGCTGGCACAAATACAAAAGCAGTATTATACCACCGAACATATAGTCAATGGGCTCGTGACAATCCATTCACTTGGTTTTTTGGTGCTGGTCCTGGAAGATTTGATAGTCGTACATCTAATATTTTGGCTTATGACATTCTATACAAAGATGAAAATCAATTCCGTCTACCTTCTGTCATCCCACCCTATTCATCTTATTGGGTAAAAAAATACATGAATGATGTATGGACTAAGGAAATATCTGAAGCTGCTCGGTGGAGATCTGCTAACTTATCTTTTCCTTTTGCTGGGTTAATTGCCATCAAAGCTGAAACAGGATTGGTAGGCTTGGTGTTATTTCACTTATTTATTTTTTCATGCATCTACTTTCTCAAAAAGAAACTAGATGCCTCCAATACGCCAATAATCCAAAATTGGACAATTATTATCAGTATATTTTGGCTATCTTTGCCGCTTCAAATGTTGATAGATAATATCCAAGAAAAGCCACAAATCATGTTACCAATGTTACTATTAACTACCATTATTCTAAAGACAAATATGTCAGCTCAACCAAAGTAGTTTATTTATAAAACTATAAAAAAGTATATGATACCCGAAAAAGTAAAGAAATGATATTAAACTCAAATCATGTCCCTCCTTCTTTTATTAACATCCGATCAGGCATAAAGTATAATAACAACATTTTTAAAAGCAATAAAATACAACTTCTAGAAATTATGCATACTATGCAAATTTTAAATGTTTTTATTATAAAGATCCAATCACATCTAAGTTTCTAAAAATGAAAGTTTTGCACATTACCAATGCTTACCCAACAGATGATCATCCAGGGTTTGGCATATTTATAAAAGAACAAATACACTCGCTTGATAAGAAGCTTTCAAAGAATGATGTAGTTGTAATTGATGCAAGAAATAAAGGCAAAATGGCATACTTCAAGGCTTTTCTAAAGTTAAGAAAACTTGTCAAAGATTATGACATATTACATTGTCATCATGCCTTTGCAGCTTTTGTTACACTTATGGTCAAACCTCAACAAAAAGTTGTAGTATCATTCTTGAGTAATGGGACTCCCGACTCCCTCAACTTACCTAAAAAAATAAGTGTCCGTTTAACAAAATATATCACCTCAAAATCTGATGCTATTATCTTTAAGTGTGACATACCTACACAGTATCAACATCACCCAAATGTTCATTATTTACCCAACGGTGTAAACACAGTTTTTTTTAGCCCAACCGATAAAAATATAGCTAAGGAGAAGCTTAACTTAAACAAAGACAAAACATACATTTTATTTGTCAGTGCAGGTAATTTACATCGTGCAGAAAAAAGATACGATATTTATAAGCAAGTACTTATTTTATTAAAAAATAAATACAAGTTAGCAGATGTTGAGGAATTACACCTTGTTAACTCTTCAAGGTCATTGGTACCATATTACTATGGTGCTTCTAATGTACACATTCTTACCTCTGACTTTGAAGGTTCACCTAACTCTGTAAAAGAAAGTATTAGTTGTAATGTACCCATAGTATCTACAGATGTTGGAAACGTGGCGTCAATGCTAAAAAACGTATCTAACTGTTATATTTCAAATAACTCTACACCTGATGAGTTAGCCTACTTGGTACATAAATGTTTACAAAAACAAGCAGCAAATGATTTCGCTTTAAGGCAAGTTTTATTTGAACAACAGTTGGACATGGACTCAACAGCCCAAAAGCTTTTCAACATATATAACAACTTATTGCCTTAAAATAATCTAATAATCAACAGTAATAAAAATAGTCATAAAAGATATGAAAATATTAGGAGTACATGACGGTCACAACGCGTCTGTTTGCTTAACAATAGATGGTAAAATTGAATATCTAATTCAAGAGGAACGAATAGCGAGAGAAAAAAATATGGCAGGGTTTCCTGAAAGTTCCCTCAGGTTAGTACTTGAAAAAAGTGGCTTAACCCCTAATGATATTGATATTGTAGGACTTAATGGCGATTATATGCCCAAACCTACCAACCGCCAAGGTACTTTAGATTACTATAAAAGCCTTATAGGTAAAGGGAAAGGTATTAGCATTAGTAAAGTCAAAAATAAACTTAAATCTGTCAAGGCAATTGCTGCTCCTTATGAAGAACTTAACAAAAGCCAGCGCATAAAAAAGCTTGTAGATTTTGGCTTTTCCCAAGACAAGATTGAATTTGTAAACCATCACCTAACTCATGCCGCAAGTGCATACTTTGGTAATGCTAACCTTGACGACAAAGTTTTGGTGTTAACCAATGACGGAGCTGGTGATAGAGTATGTGCCACAGTAAATATTGGTGAAAAAGGAGAAATCACGAAACTTTCTGATGTTCACGAAAACCACTCTATTGGGTTAATGTATGCCATTTTCACTTTTTTAACTGGAATGGTTCCACTTGAGCATGAATATAAACTTATGGGAATGGCCCCTTATGCTGATAAGAAAGGAACAAGAAAGGTAGCCGATCAACTATGGGACATGTTTGAGCTATCAGAAGATGGTACAAAGTGGGAATTTACCAAAGGATACTCAATGTATGGGTCATTAGACTTTTTCCACGAGTTTATGTTTCTAAAAAGGTTTGATCACCTTATGGGAGGCTTACAACTTTTTATTGAAGAGTTTTTGGTAAAGTGGGTAACAGCTTGCATAAAAAAAACTGGTATTAAAAAAGTTGCCTTAGCTGGTGGTACTTTTATGAATGTAAAAGCTAATAAGCTATTAATGGAAATACCTGAAATAGAAACAATATTCGTTACTCCATCTGCTGGCGATGAATCTAATCCTATTGGTATTTGTTATTATCTCTCAACAAAACACCAAGGTGTTCAAGCAGTTAAACCATTTGACAGTATTTATTTTGGTATTTCCTTTAGCAATGACGAAATCCAGCAAGCTTTTGACACCTATAGCTTTAAGCACCAGTACAGTATTTCTAAAGAAGAAAATATAGAAAAAAAATCCGCAGAAATATTAGCAAAAGGATCTGTGATAGCAAGGTTTAAGGGACGTGAAGAGTTTGGCGCCAGAAGTCTTGGCAATCGAGCGATCATTGCAAATCCTAATGTACCAGATGTTGTCAAGGAAATTAATTCTATGATTAAGAACCGTGACTTCTGGATGCCATTTGCTAGTTCTATCATAGACGATGACATGGATAAATACCTCTCTTGGAAAAAAGATAAAGATAAAAATGCCCCTTATTACATGATCATGACCTATGATACCAACCCTATTGCCCATACAGAGCTGGCTGGAGGCATACACCCGTATGATAAAACAGTAAGGCCTCAAATGGTTACCAAAGAACATAACCAAGACTATTGGAACCTCATCAATGAGTTTAAAAAAATAACTAACATTGGGGGAGTACTCAACACCTCACTTAATTTACATGGCCTACCGTTGGTTCATGCTCCCGAGGATGCATTTCATGTAATGGAAAATTCTAGCTTAAAATACTTGGCTATTGGAGATTTTTTAATCACTAAACAAGCATAATACAATAAAGCTTAATATATCAGTTAATACTTAGCTCGACTTTGGCCTTTAGTAACATTAGCTAAATTGCTTTATGTGCCCTTAGCATATAAACATTATTACACTGTCGCCTTTTTTAAACGACCGTACAAAATTAGATTTAACACAAAGGTTTTTGTAAAAAACATCTTAAGTGCTAACCAAATTTTTAGCTATTATATTACTGAAAATGAACTGTTTACTAAAATTCAATTTCAGAATAAGTTCCTTTAAAATGGCTAAAGTCAAGCTTAGTACATTGTTAATTAAGTTATTGTTTAGTTCGAGGTTCGCTTGGTTCCTGACGATGGTCAAAATTTATCCTGCAGGAAACTAGCATAGTTCGCTTTTTCAAATTCCGATGCATATTGGAACCGTAGCTACGCGATATTTTTGATAAGAAGTCAGACCCAGCCCTCCGAGAACAAGTACGCTTACTCTTCGAATGCGAGCTCGGAGCTCTAAGCCGAACTTGATTCGAAAAAGCTGAAAAAAACGTAAGAAATTGAGTTTACAATGTACTTAGTTCCCAAAGCACTGGTTTTTTATGTTGCATTAAACAAGAAAAGAAACGTTGTGGCACCAAAATATAAGCTAAAAACCACCTAAAAGCTATTTGACAAAATGGGCATACTAAAACAAGATAACCTTTTATTTATAACTACCTTACTAGTAACCATCACTTTACCTATTTCTATGCTTGCTAATAACATTAGTATTGTATTAATGTTGCTTGTTTGGATAAGCGAAGGCAAATGGCGAACAAAAATTCAAAACCTACAATACAATAAAATTTCTTTAATTTTCCTCAGCTTTTATGTGCTACACCTGATTGGCATGTTATATACCAATAACAAATCAGAAGGGTTCATTGAACTCGAGAAAAGGCTAAGTTTACTTATATTTCCCTTGGTATTGGGCTCTACTACAAAACAGTTTACAAAATCCCAATTCCATTTCATTTTAAAAACATTTGTGTTCAGTTGTACTTTAGCATCCGCCACAATGCTGTTACATGCTGTATACCGCGTTACTGAGCAAAACCAAGATATAAAGGTGCTATTTTATGATCTTCTATCTATGTCATCTATTATAAAAATGCACCCTATCTATATTGCCATGTACATGGGTTTCTGTTTATTTATTATTCTTTATTTTTTACAAAGTTTTTGGAAATCTATCTCTATTCTCACTAAAATTGGTAGCATAATTTTATTTATTTATACTTTAGGGTTCATATTTCTCACAGGTGCACGCATGCCCATCATCAGTACAGTTTTAATTATTATAATACAATTTATCACTGGTTATAAAAAGCAAACGTTAACTACCAACGCTGCTTTAATCAGTTTATTCATTGGAGTTGTTATTATTGTTATTATGAAATTCGATGTTTTGCAACATCGTTTTAAAATTATCTATGAAACCAATATTTCACAAATTTTCTCTAAAGACTACCAATACCACAACGACCATCAAAATGCTTTCTCTATGAGGCTTGTAAAATGGCGTTGTAGCGTTGAGATTATTTATGAAAATTTTTTGTTTGGTGTTGGTACCGGTGATGCAGAAGACCAACTTGTGATTTGTTATGATCAAAAAAAATTTTGGGGAAGATTAGCAGGTTATCGTTTTAATTCCCACAACATTTACCTCCAAGATTGGCTTCGCCTTGGCTTGATTGGATTCACTCTATTAATGCTTAGTTTTATACTCCCTATTATAAAAGCTGTTAAACACAAAAAAGGACTATATCTTGCATTTATAACACTCTTTATGCTTTGTGGTACCACTGAGTCATTAATAAATGCTAACAAAGGAATTATCTTTTTTGCTTTTTTTAGTTGTATATTTGCTTTCAAATCAGATATTCAAAGTTCATCTACCTAGTTTTTCAATCACAAACAAAAATCGTATTAAGGTTTGTCTTTGTAAAAAGCACGCTTAAAATCAACATAAGACTATAAATGCAAAAAATAGATAAATTAGCAAATTATGCAAACCCTAAATCGCTAGGCAATAAGTTTAGGGAAAAACGATTTAACTTCTTTAAAAGTAAAATCAAAAATCTACCAAAACCTATGAAAATTCTTGACGTAGGTGGGACACAACTCTTCTGGGTAAATAGAGGATTTCACAATAACCCAAATTATCATATTACTCTACTGAATCTTCATAAAGAACCTAGTGACTACTCCAACATACAAAGCATTGTAGGTGATGCTACCAACCTATCAGACTACGAGGATAATCACTTTGACTTAGTGTTTTCGAACTCTGTGATAGAACATTTATTCACATACCAAAATCAGGAAAAAATGGCAGCAGAAGTTCAGAGAGTAGGGCATTACCACTACATCCAAACTCCTAATTACTACTTTTTTATCGAGCCACATTACTTATTGCCTTTCTTTCAATTTCTTCCAAGAAGCCTACAATTATTTATTCTTACTAAAACTCGCCTTAGTCGAGGCATAAAATACACCAAAGAAGCAGCTAATGCATACCTTGATGAAATTCAACTTTTATCAAAAAAACAATACAAAAGACTTTTTCCTGAAAGTTTATTCTACAAAGAAAAATTTTTAGGGATGACTAAATCAATCACAGCTCACAACATTATAAAAAAAGGGTAAACATACACTTTGATTACTCAAAATTAATATAGATAAAATGCAAGCTCGTACAACTAATAAAACCCAAAGGGTTCATTTTCTTTCTACTCCTGTTGACTGTTTGACCCTGAGGGAAACAATAGATAAAATAGAACATGCTATTGATAATCACCAACAAATACATAGAACAGATGTAAACGCTGGTAAGATAGTAATGATGCATGAAGATAAAGAGTTGCATAATAGTGTTGTAAATGCTGATATTATCAATGCTGATGGTCAATCAGTAGTCTGGGCATCTAAAATTTTAAAAAAGCCAGTACCCGAACGTGTCACAGGAATTGATTTAATGGAGGAATTAATGGTTACAGCCAATAAAAAGAGTTATTCTGTGTTCTTCTTTGGTGCTACAGAAGAAATTGTAAGTAAAGTAGTTCAGATTTACACCAAGAAATACGGGGAAAGAATTTTAGCTGGATTTAGAAACGGGTATTTTTCAAAAGATGAAGAAGAAAGTATTGCTCAACAAATCGCCCAGAGTAATGCTGACCTATTATTTGTAGGTATGGGGTCTCCTCAAAAAGAAAACTTTCTTTATAAATACCGTAAAACGTTTTCTAACGTAAGTTTTGTAATGGGTGTAGGTGGTAGCTTTGATGTAATAGCAGGTAAAGTTAAACGTGCGCCAAAGTGGATGCAAAAGGCGGGTTTAGAATGGTTTTATAGACTTATTCAAGAACCCAAACGTTTATGGAAAAGATATGCTGTTGGTAACTATAAATTCATCAAACTTGTACTTGCAGAAAAATTTTCAAGAAAAAAATAATCAATGCTTAAGGTAGTACAAAGTAATCACAGATAACTTAGATTTACCCACGAAAAAACACAAACTTTGTAATCATTTTGTATTCAACCTATCAATTTATTCTAATACAGCATTTTATTAAAAATGTAAGTAGTGTCACATACCAAAATGAATATAAAAATCACTTCAAATACATTCATAAACATTAAATCATCGCTTTTTTTCAAAAACAGCTTGCAATACCATATATCATACTTCCTTTTAGTGTGCATTGCTTTTACCCTCCCTTTACATACACAGCTCAATAGCATTTTAATTATCAGTTTTTGTCTAAGCCTCTTTTTTCAAAAAAAACTCAAGAAAAGGTTTGCTAATCTGTTAGACAATCAATTTTTCTATTTATTCATTAGTCTCTACCTCATTCAACTAATTGGCTTAATATATACAACCAACTTTCACGATGCCTTATATAAATTAGAAACCAAGTTATCTCTTTTGATTCTCCCTATTGCATTAGGAGTTTTACCCAAGCTCAATAATAAACAAATCCATATTATTGTCGCCAGTTTTGCCTTATCTTGCCTTCTTACCACTTTCTACTATTTTATTATTACTACCCAGGCTTTTTGGCTGGGTCAAGCCCCCTCTTTTCCAGAATCAGCAGTTTTCTTAAAAAATATTTCTCCTATAGGTACCGTGTATGTAGGTATGTATAACATATTTGCCATATTTTCTATCTTATACATTCTACTCAAGGACTGGAAGCCCACTCCCATTTTTCTCAAAGTGTTCTCTATAGTAGGGATACTGGTGCTTTATGCTTTTGTCATTCTGATTGGAGCTCGTACAGCATTGTATATCTCGTTTTTATTTGTTGTAATATACCTCGCCTATAACTTCTATACACGCCAAAACTATCATCTTAGCACTATTCTACTCGCCATCGTATCATTAACCATTACTGGGTACTTTGCCTACAAAAATGATATCAATAATAAAGTTACCTCTGTATTTGACGCAAAACCTGAGTACAACACGCTTGACCTTAGAATGGTGCAATGGGGATGTGCCGCAAAAATACTCTTGGACAGCAACCACTCTTTATTTTTTGGTGTAGGCACTGGCGATGTTCAAAAACACATTGGTGATTGTTATGTAAATCAAAATTATGGCAGCTTAAAAGACTCTTTTAATGCTCACAATGAATATATAGAAGAAGCTTTGCGACATGGGCTGATAGGTCTTTTTGTCTTCTTATCAGCATTACTCATTCCTTTTTACCTCAGTATCTACGAAAGACGTAGCTATTTGTACTTCTTATTTCTACTAATTTTTATTATTTGGAGTTTTACAGAATCTACGCTTAGCACTCAAAAAGGGACTGTATTTTATGCTTTTTTTAATTCTTTGTTATTTTTTCATTTTGTCAATAAGCATAAGACAAAATAATATTTCACGCCTCAACATTCTCTTAGAAAAATGCAACCTCAGGAAATTTAGGATTATTGAGCCCTTTAGTTCTAAATTTGCGTATACAGAATAAAAATGAGTGAAAACCATGACACACCAATACTCTAAGTTTCTCCATCCATTGTATCTAATTGGAGACTTACTCTTATTAAATTTATCTTTTATAGGGGCTTTTGCATATCAATTTGCAAGCCTAAAACTAACTCAAACACCTTACTTTTTCCTGATGATATTCTTCAACATCATCTGGATTTTTGTATCAGTATTATTAGACAACCATGAAAAAAACCGCATGGCTACTGATACTGCTATTGTCAAAAAAATAGCTAAAGGGTTGGGGTTACATATAGCTACCATAGCCACTATTTTACTATTTCTTAAGGCTGTGTACTTTTCTCGTTTACACCTTGTATGTACCTATGCCCTGTTTGGCGCACTAATCATTGCTTGGAGAATATCTTTTATCTACTTTCTGCGAAGTTATCGTACTAAAGGGTACAACTTTAGATCTTATGTTATTGCAGGTATGAGTTCTTCGGGGCAATCACTGCTTCAGCTATATAACAAACATCCAGAATTTGGTTATCGTTTTATGGGTTATTTTGACAATAAAGTAACAGGAGATAAAGTTTTAGGTAAAATCTGTGATATTCAAAACTATGTCAAAGAAAATAATATAGATGAAGTTTACTGCTCTGTATCAGATATAGATAAAAGCTATGTCAAAGATTTGGTAAAATTTGGCGATCAAAATATGGTCAGAGTAAAACTATTGTCGTCATCACAAGACAGCACAACTGCTCAAAAACTATTTGCGGTACAATATGGCAATTTAAACGTATTCTCATTTAGAAATGAACCTTTAAATGACTCCTTTAGTAAAGTCTCAAAACGAATTTTTGATATTGTGTTTTCATCGCTTGTAATGATTTGTATACACTCTTGGCTAGTGCCTATTATAGCCATATTAATAAAAATGGATTCAAAAGGCCCTGTGTTTTTTAAGCAAAAAAGAACAGGGCGTGATGGCAAAGAATTCTGGTGTTTGAAGTTTCGTACAATGAAGGTGAATAACGACTCAGATTCTAAACAAGCCACCAAAAACGATCATAGAATTACACCTCTAGGGGCATTCCTTCGTAAATCGAGTATAGATGAATTACCTCAATTTATCAACACTTTTCTTGGGGATATGTCTGTAGTTGGTCCCAGGCCTCATATGCTCAAACACACAGAGTATTATTCTCAGGAAGTGGACAAGTTTATGGTTCGTCACCTTGTAAAACCAGGCATTACAGGCTTAGCACAAACCAAAGGTTTCAGGGGAGAAACCAAAGAAGTCTCTGCAATGAAAAACCGAGTAAGAATGGATGTTTTTTATGTTGAAAACTGGTCATTATTTTTAGATATTAAAATCATATTTATGACTGTATTTAACATGATTCGTGGAGAAAAGAATGCTTACTAAGCGATTGAAAAAAGCTCGTTAAAAGTATTGATTACTTTTAGCCAATCATCATATAATATCGTATCATTACAATGGTAACCATCCTATAATGATGCGATTTTTTTTTATACTGCCATTACAAATTTAATTATATATAAAGTATATTACTTCACAATCCGATATAAATGCCTTACCTTCAAGTAATTGGTTTCATTCATTTATAAATTTTCACTTTATTAATGACTCTTTTTTTAACGTTTGTTACCTCTCTAATTATTACTTACCTAAGCATACCATCTATCATAAAAGTGGCAGATGAAAAGCACCTTTATGACCTTCCAAACGAAATAAAAACTTCACACAGTACAGGTATTCCAACATTAGGTGGCATTGCTATTTTTGGTGGAACCCTCATTACCAGCACCTTCTTTATAGAGTTTGACACCATCCCCCGATTCAATTATATATTATGCGCTATGACTTTACTGTTTTTTACAGGTGTCAAAGACGATGTCATTCCTTTAACCCCCAGCAAAAAGTTCATCGCTCAAGTGATTTCGGCAAGCATAATTGTATTTAAGGCTAACATACGACTTACAAGTTTATATGGATTGTTTGGTATACAAGCCTTGCCTTATTGGATAAGTATTGGCATTTCATTATTTACGATTATTGTAATTATTAATGCTTTTAATCTAATTGATGGAATTAATGGGCTTACAGGTGGGGTAGGTATTATTGTGAGCCTTACATTCGCTTTCTTTTTTTATCAAATACAGGAAATAGGCTGGGTCATTTTTATATTGGCATTGTGCGGTAGTTTAATGGCATTTTTAAAGTTTAATTTTGCCAATAAGATTTTTATGGGTGATACAGGTTCACTATTGGTAGGTTGTATATCAGTAGTGCTATGTATAAGTTTCATAGAACACCCTGAGGTACAAAAAAAGTATTCTAACTCTTTTACCCCTGTTTTTGCTTTTTGCATCCTTATTATCCCTTTATTTGATACTCTCAGGGTTTTTACCATCAGAATATTTAATAAGAAATCACCTTTTCAGGGAGACAGAAAACACTTGCATCATATATTGGTAGATGGAGGACTCGCCCACTGGCAAGCCTCCTTTATTATGTACCTTGCCAACCTCAGTATTATTCTATTGGCATACTCTCTCAAACATATCAGTGCTTTGTTCTTACTCTTTGGTGTATTGGCATTATGTACGGTTTCAAGCTTTTTATTGGTATATTTTCATAAGCCTAAATCCAGTATAAATAAACCACAAGCCATTAAGCAATAGTTTGCTATAGCATATTTTCAATAATGTTATCTATGGTTACTCCCTCAGCTTCAGCTTTAAAGTTACGCACAATTCTATGACGCAAAATGGGGTAGGCTACTGCCTTGATGTCTTCTATATCTGGAGAATACTTGCCTGATAGTAAGGCGTTACATTTAGCCCCTAAGATCAGGTTTTGCGAAGCACGAGGTCCAGCTCCCCACTCAAGGTATTCGTTGGCTTCTTTAGCTGCCCTTTCTGTTCCTGGGCGAGTCTTATGTACCAAACCTACAGCATACTCTACTACATTATCAGGTACAGGCACTTTTCTTACTAACTCTTGAAAGGCCACAATTTCTTCACCCGATAAAACTTTATTTACGACTGGTTTTTCTTTTACTGTGGTTCGTTTTACAATGTCTACTTCTGCCTGATAATCAGGGTAATCAAGAAATACATTGAACATAAAACGGTCTAGCTGCGCTTCTGGCAATGGGTAAGTCCCTTCTTGTTCAATAGGGTTTTGGGTAGCCAACACAAAAAACGGGCGATCAAGTTGATAGCGTTTACCTGCAATGGTTACCGAATACTCTTGCATAGACTCTAGCAAAGCAGCCTGAGTTTTGGGAGGGGTACGGTTGATCTCATCGGCCAAAATAATATTTGAAAATATTGGTCCTTGTACAAACTGAAAATTACGCTGTTGATCAAGGGTTTCTGAACCTAAAATATCTGAAGGCATTAAATCGGGCGTAAACTGAATACGATTGAAGTTAAGCTCAAGACTCGATGCAATTGTTTGAATCAATAGTGTCTTTGCTAAGCCTGGTACTCCTACCAACAAACAGTGCCCCTGACAAAAAATAGCAGTTAATAACAGGTGTACTACCTCTTCTTGCCCTACGATTACTTTTGAGATTTCTTTACGAATATCTTGGTAAGCAGTGTGTAATGCTTTGGCAGCATCTACCTCAGATGCGAATTTTTCCATGTAGTTTTAGGTTCATGTCTTGTCCCTTTTGGACAAAGTTGGTTTAACAATAGTTTATATGTACTAACTCTAAAAATAATCATAGAATCTTAATAAATGCTAATTATTTTCAGCTTTATTTTAAAGTTTATCAATTATTTAACACCCATACAAACAACTATTTTGTGTGCTTACCAACGCACTGTTTTATAAAAACAGACAATGCCTACAATCAGAAACAACTCTGACTATAGGCATTGTGCTAAACAAGGTTTCTATAAGGCAAGGTCAATTACTACTCAGTACTTTACAGTCTTTATAGGCTTTATCAATTTTGATAAACATTTCACCTTTTACTTTATTAAACCATTTATTAATTGCCCGTGCTTTTTTATCATTAAGCGCAGCATTATAAATTTTTTGGTAATCTTTAGAAAGGGCTGCCATATGCCCAGATATTTTTTTCTTGAAATAAATTATTCTGACAGCCGTTTTTCCATCATCAGTACGATAAGACTGAGGAGGAGTAATCGTACCTACCTTCATTGTATCTAAGGTCAAAAACAAGTACGAATCCAAATCATTGGTAGCAATCATACTAGCTCCGGTAGCCTGACTAGTCAACATGCCTCCGTTCCCAGCGGTTATTTTATCATCTGAAAAATTTTTAGCTGCTACTTCAAACTTCAAACTATCTTTTACAATACGGGTACGAATACTATCTAAAAAATGACTGGCTTCTCCTACATCTACCAACGAGTAGTCTGGTTTTAAGAAAATATGACGAGTATTGAACTCATTTCCTCGACGCTCTAGCAGTTGTATCACATGAAAACCTAATTGAGTTTCTATCACCTTTGAAATTTCATTCTTTTTCAAACGAAATACTGCGGCCTCAAATTTTGGAACAAAAACCCCTCTGGTTTGCCATCCTAGGTTCCCCCCTTGCTTGGCACTTACATAGTCTTGCGAAAATTCTTGCGCTAGTTGAGCAAAATCTTCGCCTTTCATTAAACGGTCTCTTATTTTTTCGAGTTTTTGTCTGATTTTCTGCTTTTGCTCTTTGGTGGGCTCTGGTATTTTCACAATATGCCCTACCTCTACTTCGTCCGAAAAGTAAGGTAGGCTATCTTTAGGAATTGAATCAAAATATTGCCTTACCTCCTTTGGGGTAATTTTCACGGTAGAGGTAATCTCTCCATTCATCTTTGATACCGTCATTTGTTCTTTCAAAATATCGCGGATATCTTCTTTAATTTGATCCATTGTTTTACCATAGAGTTTTTCCAACTGTTGCTTTTCTCCCCCTACACTCTTCAGCATATAATCAATTCTTCTATCAAGCTGCAAGTTTACCTCTACATCACTTACAATGACTGAATCAATCTCAGCCTTGGCTACCAGAAGCTTTTGGATAATCATTTCTTCCAAAATTTTACACTTCAAATCTTTTTCAGGGGCTGTTGTCTGACTTTGAGAAATGATCTCAAGGTACCTTTGCTGTAAATCTGACTCTAGTATAATGTTATTATTTACTTTCGCTATAATTTTATCGACAAGCTGTCCACCACCCTGTGCCATGCTCATAGAAGAGAAACCTATGGCAAGGCATAGTAATAAGACTTTTATGTACGATTTAAAAATCAACTTTTGCATGATATTTTGCTGCATTTAATAAATTTTAATTTTTTTAGACTTTTGTGCCTTTTTAAGAATGTCTTCTTCCATTTTTTGAATCAACTCAACCTTTCTTTTCTGCAAAATTAATTCAACAATGTGTGGTTTTGCAAACTCATAAGGAGTCTCTTGATTGACTAATTTAAAATCACGCACTTTAAGATAATACACATACTTTTTATCTTGTTTGCGTGAATACTGAAACTTACTTTGCTTTAATAAGGCGGCTTTATCATTTACTCCATTAAATGGTGTGTTATTGATAAGGTCATCAACCCCTACCCAAGTACTATCTTCTATATGATAAAACTCGGCTGATTTTACACAAAAATCTCTAAGAGTTTTTTTTCGATTGGCATTTGTACTCATTAGTAGTTTACCTACTTTTAAACTTGCCGAAGAATCTCTGCCAGTGCTCGCCAAAGGAATTTTAATTAATATACCTTTGATAATATGCTGTTTGAGTACAAAATTCCCTTTATTGGCTTCGTAGTGCGTCTTCACCTCACTATCTTTCACTAAAGTATCAAGGTTATTATTTACATGCCGCTCTTCAAGCACATACCTCAACAAGTTATCTTTAAATTTTTTTACCTTTTGTTTTACTTCGTCTTTGTCTATTTTTTTCTGATTACGGGCTTCCTCTAACACCACTTCACGTTTAACCCAAGCATCAATATAGTCTCTCACTAGTCTGGCACTATCCTTAGCGAGCATTCCAGGGTGTATTACCCCCTGAAGATCGTCAGCATATAGTATGGAGGCTCCCACTTGAGCAATTTTTTTTGACTTCCCCGTTTTCCCACTTCCAACACCACTATCACCTTGCCAAAGGCTACAGGCAGATAAGCAAACCGAGGTCAACAAGAAAATGAATACGCTCCTACTATTGACACTACAAACTAAGTCCAGAAATATTGTTTTCATTCCTCTCATTTTTTACTTACCAATTGATCTATCACTTCTTGATTTACCTGTACTGGGTATTCTTTCTTGAGACTCTCCAGCCATTCTTTTTCAAGGTAAGTTTGATAATTAGCAATAACCTTTCCGCGAGTTTCTTTATAAGTTTTCAAGCGAGGTTGTAACACATCCTCAATAACTACCAATACCAAGCGATCTTTATCTTGTAGCTCTGTTTTCCCTTTCTCCCAGACAACTTTATCTACAAAATCGTTGTCGCCTTTTTCGTATACCCCTTGGCTAACTTTTACATTTAACGGGTTGGTAAGATTCAATTCATTGACTAGATCTTTCTTTTGAGATGAATAAAAAGCGAATTCAATTCTTCGGTTTCGTCGTCGGTCTTTGATAGACACCGGCTTCGAGTTTTTATAATCCTTGGTAGTAATACGGTCAACACCGATTCGCTGTCTCAGTAAAAAGTCCAAAGTATTTTGCAAACGTTGAGATGATAAACCAACAGGTTCCGCAGGGTCAATATGCCCCGAAAGTTCCAGCTTATAATGACGGTTTTTCTTCATGAGATTTGCCACTGACAACAAAGTACGCTGAGCATTTTGATCTAATACTTTTTGCTCTTTGTCAAAATATACATTATTTACTTTCACTTTACTCACAAGGTAACTGGGTTGAGCCAAACGCGTTTTTAATTGAGCCATTACCTGAGCATTGGCTACGCTGTATATAGTAGCTTTAGCTCGTTTACCCCAACGATATTTTTCACGATTTGCTTCAAAGAACTTTCTTGCCCCGGCAGTATCCATAATAGCCTTGTTCCACACTTTATCATTCATCATCTGAAACAACATCATTCCCTCTTTATACTCTTTTACTAACATTCGGTAATCCTTGTATTTTGCATCCAGGTTATTACGCTCAAAATCCAATGCACTATAATCTATATAATTGTCCAGTAACAAACGCATATAATGTGTAGGGGTAGCAATATTACTTTTAGGAACCTGCTTTAACACTACATAGTCAAAAAAATCTTTGACAGTATAGGTTTTCTTCATTTTCAATACTTTGTCTTCAAACGATATAAGTCCTTCTTTCAAACCACTTTGGGTAGGGCTGTACTTCCAAACACCCTTGAGTAATGTAGCATCAGCCTTGGCTATAGCCTTATTAGCTACTTTAGAGTTCAACTTAAAGTTGTTGATTTTTTTTAGTTTGGCGATAAATGACTGATGAGTTACCTTAAGACGAGAGTCTTTGGCAACTTTTTGCCTGATAAATGGCTCCACTTCGGTAAATGAATCCAAGGTTCGCTTTTTCATCAATTTGATGATATGCCAACCACTATATGGAGTATACACAGGCTTTGAAAAATCGCCTACTTCCTTTAATTGAAAAGAAGCTTGCTCAAACTCAGGAATTGCCTCACCCACCCCAAACTCTGGCAGTACACCTCCTTTGTTCTTAGAAGGTTGATCTTCAGAAAACTGACGGCATAATTTGTCCCAATCTTCTCCAGCTTTGAGTCTTTCATAAATTTTATCAATTTTACGTTTGGCCTCAAGCGAGTCTTTAGCATTGGCTTTGGCAGGTTGCATAATCATAATATGGGCAGTTTGGATCTTGCCGCTGGCTTTGCGCCTGTCAGTTACTTTTAGAAAGTGGTAACCAAATTTGGTACGTAACAAATCTGAAATAGACCCCACCTGTGTTTGATAAGAAGCATTCTCAAAGGGGTATACCATCTGTAAGGCGGTAAAGTAACCTATATTACCACCTTGTTTGGCAGAAGGGCTCTGTGAGTGGGTACTTGCTACTTGTTCAAAGCTTTTGCCATTGAGCACGCTTTTACGCAACTCCAAAATTTTGTTGTAAGCAACGACAGTATCTTGTGGCTCAGCTTCTTTATCTACTTTTACCAAAATATGAGACACTCTTACCTCTTCTTTCAAACGATCGTAGGCTTCTCTTACCAACTCCTCTACTTTGGCTTTATCAGTAAGGTAAGGCTTGGCAAGTTGCTCTTTATAAGTATTCAGTTCATTGTTAAAAGCATCAGTAGTATCTATCCCTTTTTTTTGAGCTGCCAAAATTTTAAGTTTAAACTTAATATATAAGTCAAGATAACTAGAGACACTACTGCGCGTATAAGCACTGTCCTTGTTTTTGAGGCTTTTCTCGTAGGTATATTTAAAATCGGATAGATAAATGGGATTAGCTCCCAGGGTGGCAATTACTTTCGACTTACTACTTGTTGTTTTCTTTGTAGTTGTACAGCTCACCAAAGCTACACACAAACCTAAAACATACAATCCTGCTTTGGTACAAACACTATTTTTAAACATAATGAAATATTAGCTTTTGGTATGTTGGCAAAAATCATCACAATTTTACGGATTTTTTGCGAAAAAAGACTCGAAACCAACAGGTAATAAATAGTTTAACAATTGAATAGGGTGTTAAAGTTAAGTTTTGAAACAAAATGAAGGGCAAAGTTTGGTGGAAATAAAAACGAAAAGAATGTTTTGGTGGAGTAATTAAGTTATTTTTTGGCTATTTTTTTGGTCATTCGCCATATATTTTGGTGGTCTTCTACAGACACTTCTACTGTATCCATAATTCGGTTTACTAACATAAGCCCTACCCCACCTTTACGCCTTTCTTTGATAATATTTGAAATTTTGGGTTCTTGGTATTCTGAAATATCAAAAAAATTAGCATCCTGATCTATAATCTCAAACAAGATTTTATCTGCTTGATCTTCTATATTAATCTCTAAAAAATAATCAGGGTTACAATTGTGTGAGTAAATAATAAGGTTGGAACAAATTTCATCAACAGCCAATACTAATTGATTCACCTCTATTTCTGACAAAGATAAATTGCGCAGTACTACTGTGACAAACTCTCTTATAAGCCGTAAATTATCTCTTACACAATTTACTTTATAGTAATGAACCATTTTACCAAGGGTTATGAAAATGCAACAATTAACAACACCAGAGTGTTTGCTTAAGAATCTGTAAAAATAAAATGCCTCAGGAGAACAAAACACCTCGTGAGTGAACAACGCAAAATATTTGCATAACCTTTAGCTTCGCACAGCATAGCTGTAGCCTCGGTTTTTTGAAAAAGTCCCCCAATCAGAAGTTATGCACCAGAAATAGATTATTTTTGTAGGATTACTTAAAGAACAACAACAGCGGTTTTAACATATAGTCTACTTTATATCTTTAGCCTCTTGTTTAGAGTCAACTATTTGCAATAATTGATCTAAACCTAATATCTCAAATACATTTTTAACTTTTGAACTGAGCCCAAAAAGCGTAAAGAATATTTCTTTTTCTTTGAACTCTTCTATGTGAGACATAAACACTCCCAAACCGGCAGATGATATATAATTGAGGTTGGCGCAATCTACCAAAATATTCTTTTTGCCATTAGTTATTGCTTCTTCTATAGATTTGTCTAAGGTAATGGAAGATGATGCATCTACATCGCCATAAATTTCAATGATATGAAATTGCTCTTCGTTTATTGTTTTTATTTGCATCTTAGGTGTACGTGTGTAAAAGAAGTTAGTTTATATATGTAATCATATGCTGAACAAATTTATAGAATCTATATTTGTTTCCCAAAATAATGCGCTTCAAAGCCCATAAGAACCCTTCAAGAGTATTCAAACCTAAAGCGGCTGAATGGCAAAAACACCCAACCACCTACCCCGTACTTAATACTAAATAATTGTTAAGTAGTACTTTGTGGATAAAAAATATTTTTTCTTTTATTTGGTTTCTGCGTACTTTTGCAAAACTTATAATAGTTACGTAGGAAACAATGTGCTTTTAAGCATTTACAACACCTTTTTTGAATATTTATCTGGTTTGTTTCTACTGTTTACCCAACATAAATTATAACTTACGAAACCTTTTAACGTTAAATTTTATACCAATATATCAATATATACATAAACCTAAAATATATGGAAAACAAGGAGGAAAAGACGAGATACTCTGAGGAGGAACTACGTGAATTTGATGAATTAATCCAGAAAAAACTAACTGAGGCAAGAAAAGAACTTGATTATATCAAAGAATCTTTGAGCAAAAGAAATGATGAAGGAATAGATAACACTATTGGCAACTCAAAACTATTGGAAGATGGCGCTGGAACCGCTGAGCGGGAAAACCTCAATCAGATGGCTGCCCGCTTACAGAAGTTTATTCAACAGCTCGAACGTGCTGCCATTAGAATTAAAAATGGCACTTATGGCGTATGTATAGATACAGGGAAACTTATTCAAAAAGCAAGGTTGAGAGCAGTACCTCATACTCAGCACTCTATTGAGGCTAAATTATCAAGACAAAAATAATTGAGACTTTTACAAAATCACGTAGAGGCACTTATTTTTTGTGCTTCTGAACCTATTAGTATAGATGAATTGCAAAGTTGCCTTTCAGAACTGTTTGATACTGTAATACCCGAAGAGGAGGTGTTGCAGACGATTGAAGTACTTACTGAAAAATATGAAAATGGTAACTTTGCTTTTCAAATTTGTCAAATGTCAGAGGGTTACCAATTTTTAACTAAACCTGAGTTTCAACCAAGTATTGCTGTTTTATTAAAACAAAACTCAAAAAAAAGATTATCAAAAGCAGCATTAGAAACACTGGCAATCATTGCATACAAACAACCTATTACCAAGGGGCAGTTAGAACAAATAAGAGGAGTGAGTTGCGACTATACCATTCAGAAACTTTTAGAAAAAGAACTGGTCGCAATCAAAGGAAAAGCAGAGACCGCAGGTCGCCCCATTCTTTATGGAACAAGCAAAAAGTTTATGGAATATTTTGGCATCAATAGTCTGAGTGATTTACCATTACCCAAAGATTTGAAGGTGGATGAAAGTAAAGTTCCACAAGCCAATGAGAATATTCCGGCAGAAGGCTCTTAAGCCAAAGCTGCCCGTTGAGTAGCCCGTGTTTTTTGATTAAAGGTTGATTCAAAAAACACACATAAATCAGGATTTCAGCAAGGGCTTTCAACATTTTCAATATATAATTTTAACATATACATAGATTGCATAAACAATGAATAAGAAAAGAAACGATGAGGTAAGAAATACCTCAGGAAAAAACAGCAATGGTCAGTCTAAACACAAAAATATAGATAAAAAGAAGGGTTTTTTTAGCAAAAAAGATAAAAGAGACAGAAAACCAGATAACCGAAGAAACAGAAACCAAGAAGATAACCCCAATCCTAAATTCAAATCAAACAATACTTCCCGAAAGCCTAAATTCAATAAAGACGCTAAGTTTAATAATAAAGATAGCAGAAGCCGAGACAGAGATAGAGAGAATAAAAGAGAGCAGGGTTCTGACAGAAAAAATGGTCCTAAAGACCACCGAAGACCCAACAAGTTTAAACAGCCTTTCCAAAAACGCAATTCAGACAGAAAACAGTCTGGCCCTCCTAACTATGACCTGCAAAAACCCGGAAGTAAGGTGAATAAACACCAAGACCGTGAAGGTAACCGTGGTAAAGGACGTACTCAAAGGCATAATGAACCAGAAAAAATGCGCCTCAACCGATTTATTTCTAATTCAGGGGTTTGTTCTCGCCGTGAGGCAGATAAACTCATAGAGATGGGAATGATCAGTGTAAACGGCAAGGTAATTACCGAAATGGGATTTCAGGTAAGCCCTACTGACACTGTAAAATATGGAAAGAGGTTGTTGAAGCGTGAAAAGTTTGTGTATGTATTGCTCAATAAACCTAAAGACTTTATTACCACCACCAATGACCCTCAAGATAGAAAAACCGTGATGGATTTGATTAAAAACTCTTGTGATGAGCGAATCTATCCTGTAGGGCGTCTTGACCGTAATACAACGGGTTTATTACTGTTTACCAATGATGGTGAAGTAGCTAAAAAGTTATCACACCCTTCACACGATGTTAAGAAGGTATATCAGGTAGAGCTGGATAAACCATTGAAAGATGAAGACTTGGACTCAATTGCCGAAGGGGTTATTTTAGAAGATGGCTATGCTGCTGTAGATGAAATAGCGATACTCAACCCTGAAAAAACATTGGTTGGTGTAGAAATTCACATTGGACGAAATCGCATTGTACGCCGTATTTTTAACCACTTGGGCTATGAAGTAGTTAAACTTGATCGTACTATGTATGCAGGTTTGAACAAGAAAAATATTGACCGTGGTGATTGGAGATACCTGAGCGAAAAAGAAGTAATTCGCTTGAAGTATTTTGCTTAACTACTTGCCCATTATTGGGCAACCAAAAGACAATAAAAAATGGGCAGTTGATACTTATCGACTGCCCATTTTTTGTGTTTTTTATAATAAATTATAGTTGTGCCACTTCCATTTTACGCTCTACCTTTTTTACCAAACCTTGCAGTACTTTGCCTGGGCCTACTTCGGTGA
Source organism: uncultured Microscilla sp. (assembly GCF_947493425.1). Taxonomy (GTDB): domain Bacteria; phylum Bacteroidota; class Bacteroidia; order Cytophagales; family Microscillaceae; genus Microscilla. The sequence continues at coordinate 68,476 of NZ_CANLRP010000019.1, forward strand.
AAGAAGTAGCACCATCGATAATCATATTTTTCACGGTTTGAGTCCAACGAACTGGCGACGTTAGTTGAGCAATCAAATTAGCTTTAATGGTTGCCACATCGTTTGCTGGGGCAGCATTTACATTTTGATATACAGGGCATATAGGCTCGCTAAAGTTGGTTTCTTCTATAGCTTTGGCCAATTCTTCACGAGCAGGCTCCATCAAAGGAGAATGGAACGCTCCTCCTACCGCCAAAGGCAATACACGCTTGGCTCCTGCTTCTTTCAGTTTTTCCATGGCTTGTTCTACCCCCGCATTGCTCCCCGAAATCACCAGTTGCCCTGGGCAGTTATAATTAGCTGCTACTACTACCTCATCGATGGCTTCACACACTTTTTCTACCACCTCATCCTCTAACCCCAGCACTGCTGCCATTGTAGATGGGTTTGCCTCACAAGCTTTTTGCATAGCCAAAGCACGTTGCGATACCAACTTAAGCGCATCCTCGAAAGCTAATGTCTTATTGGCTACCAAAGCCGAAAACTCTCCCAAAGAGTGACCAGCCACCATATCGGGAGCAAAATCATCTGAGGTAAGCGCCAAAATTACTGAATGTAAAAAGATGGCGGGTTGGGTAACTTTGGTTTGTTTAAGTTCCTCCTCAGTTCCTTCAAACATAATATCAGTAATGCGGAAACCTAATATTTCGTTGGCTTTCTCAAATAATTCTTTCCCTTTTTCTGATCCTTCGTACAGGTCTTTTCCCATTCCTACAAATTGGGCACCTTGTCCCGGAAAAACGTATGCTTTCATTTTTTTCGTTTTTTGGTAAGTGATCATTTTAACAGCACAAAGTTATATGTCAGCGTTTTATTTTGGGTATTTTTAAAGATTTTTATTTAAAAAGAGACAAATGATTTATCAAAAACTATGGGCAGGTCACTGCCTTACTTTAATGGATAAGTGACAGGTAGGCTGTTAAGAATTTTAAAAAAGTGCCCCACGTTTTTGAGGAAACTTTTATGATTTTAAAAATAAGGTAAACATTCTTTGTCTAATACAAGATACCCAAATTTTTCTTTTCCTGCAAAAATAGCCATTACTACGTTACAGGGTATATTTTAAAGAAAAATCAGTTTTGGTTTATCCAATCAAGGTAGGCAAACAATTCCTTGAAAGTTGTGATAATCTCATGGTATTTCTAAACCAAAAACGTGGGGAAGAAATTACCAGATTCTTAACAGCCTAAGTGACAGGTCTGTAGCTTTGCACAAATTCAAAAATGGCTTTGATGTCATCAGCCGTAAGGTCAAAGCTTTGCATCATAGTTTTGTTATATTTGTTATACAACTTTACCGCATAAGGGTCGCCACTGGCAATTACTTTTTGCGAGTTTTGTACCCAAGTGATGAGCCATTCTATAGAGCGACGATCTAATATACCTCTGAGCCCAGGCCCTACTACCACATCAGCTCCAGGACTGTGACATTGTTGGCAGTTATTGTCAAACAAAGTTTTTCCTACGCTAGTTACTCCTGATATTTTCACAGTATCTTGATAGCTATATTCTGACACTGTTCCACAACCAAAACTTGGTGTTGTTTCTGCTATTTTTGCATTGCTTTGAATTAACACCAAAGCTACTATTAAACCTGTAATTGAAAGTGCAATTAGAGCAAATATTTGAGAGAATTTTTCGATAAATGGAATCACAATCTTTAGTTTTAATCTTTCTTATTTTCCGGTGTATGTAATGAATCTATGTATACCACTTTTGAGCTTCCATAGTTAGTCACATAAAACAGAATTGCTTTTACTTCACTTGTAGTAAGCGTAAAACTCTGCATCATAGTTTTGTTATATTTGTTATACAACTTTACCGCATAAGGGTCGCCACTGGCAATTACTTTTTGCGAGTTTTGTACCCAAGTGATGAGCCAGTCTATTGAGCGTCTGTTCAGCACACCTTTTAAGCCAGGGCCTACTATTACATCAGCTCCAGAGCTATGACACTGTTGGCAGTTATTATTGAATAAACTCTTACCATAATTATACAATGCTTGTTCTCCATTTGTAAAAGTGGGGGTAGGCATACAACCGAGAGCAGGCATAGGTTCGTCTTTTGTAGCACAACCTGGCAAAGGCTCGGTTTGCATCTTAAATACAAGTATGAATAACGCACATAATAAAGTCAAGATCATCATTGTAAGAAGATTAAACACGTGAACAATTTTTTGAGTGAATGGTGTCATAAGTTTAATCTTTTACGTTGGGTAATTTATCTAAAGAAACATAAGGCTTACTAACAACCTGGCTCTTCCTATTTTTTTACCCAAAAGTTAAGAATACCTTTTATTCAGATCTTTTAAATGCCTTTTGATATGAGCCGCTACAATTTCCAAATGTTCTTGCCTTGAGTATCCTCTTGAGCCTTTCTTGTAAGGAATAATACCAATCGCTGTATTATAAATATATTGTTCAATGATTGTCTGTGCTTTTTTGAGTCTATCAATCAAAGTTTCTATTGAGCTCGAAGCCATTGTCTCGACACTTTGCTTGTTTACTTCTGAAAGCTTACCTTTTAGGGGATTGGGTTTCCTGCCCTCACCCAAATCTGCAATATTTCGGGCAAAGCTTTCATGCCAGAAAGTAAGGTGCCCCAAAATATCTTTAGCATTCCAAAATTCATACACCATTTGTTGGTAATCTAAATCTTGCTTATAAAACTGAATCAAGGCAGCTAACTGTTGCTGAAGTTTTTTTAAATTGGTTTCAATGTTCGAATCTAAATTACACATACAAGGTATTTTAAAATTGCACGAATAGTCATCACAATATAAAAGCAAACCTATAGCTGCCCTATGACAAACATCGGTAAAACTTTCAAAAAGGTAATCGTTTTTCCCAATGCGCTTGTGTACCTCAAAAAACCTAGACTGCTATAGGTTTTTGTATAAACGATTTTTGCATACATAAATACGCGACCTTTTGTACGAATGGTGTTGTAGGTTTAATCTTTTACATTGGGCAATTTAATCTAAAGAAAGATAGGGTTGGTTACCTCGATTTACATTGGCTATATAAAATAGCAGGGCTTGCATATCACTGTTATCGTAGTTAAAGCTTTGCATGACAGTTTTGTTATATTCATTGAACAATTTTACCGCATAAGGATCGCCACTGGCGATTACTTTTTGTGAATTACGTGTCCAACGTGTCACCCAATCTACACTACGCCTTTCAAATATGCCTTTTAGGCCAGGGCCTACTGTACGCTCCTCGCTTGTTTGGTGACATTGCAAACAAGTGTTATCATATAATTTTTTACCAAGATTATATACTTGAGTCAAACTATCTGGCTTTTGTACTTTAGATACACCGGGACTATTGTTGGTGGTGCCTTTAGTTTCTTGACCAGACGATGAGTCAGAGTTGCAAGCAGTCATAAAAAGTAACATAATTGGTAATAAGTTGATCTTCTTCATGAGGGTTATGGGTTTAAATAACAGCAGATTGTTTACTCTAACAATATACATCTTTTGCTCAATATTTTTCCTTCTGTATAAAATCTAGTGATGACAATTTAAATGACCATTATGAGGCTAAATATGTACTCATTATCTACAAAACT
>NZ_CANLRP010000020.1 GCF_947493425.1 uncultured Microscilla sp.
TCATCTACTCGTTCTGTGATCATACAGCGAGTTTAACTATTTTCTTTTTTCCAACCTAGAAATCAGCGAAACGTAAGTAGATAGTGCCGCTTTGACAAATAATGAGCTGGTAACCATTAAGCTGCGTTACAAACGCCCCAAAGAAAACAAGAGTCGATTGATAGAAAAAGTGGTGCAAAATGAGTTGGCAGCTCAAACCAGCAACAACTTTAAGTTTGCCTCCACTGTAGCCGCTTTTGGTATGCGCTTGCGTAACTCGCCTTATGTGGGTAACACCAGCTACCAGCAAATTTATAATTGGGGGCAATATGCAAAAGGCAACGACTCGAATGGTTATCGAAAGGAGTTTTTGGATTTGGTGAAAAAAATGACGGCACATTAAGCTATCATTTACTGGTGGCATGTTGACGAATGCCACCCGCAAACATTATATACTAGGATTAAAGTGATTTTAGGATTTACAGGATTGATTAATGTTGGTATTCAAACAATTAGTCAAAATCCATCCTCAAAACCATTTTTGTTTAAGTATATTGATGAGCAAACACCAAAAACTAAATTATTGATGAAATACCTACACACTTTAGTATGTTGTGCTTTGTTGCTGGGTTTGGTGGCTTGTAAAACCCAAGGTAAAAACGAGGCGCTACGTTGTTACTCAGTATTATCTACCTTAGAACATCAACTGAAAATCTCTTACAGCCTAAGTGATCAAATGTTGTTCAACCTGAAAAAAAGTGTTAAAAAAGGTGGAAATACACGTAAAGGGCTGAAGAGAATAAAAAGAGCAGAGCTATTGAAGTTAAAAACGGCCGATTTGATGGGCGCTATTGAAAAAATAAAGCAGCACCTTATCAATGACGCAGGTGGCGGGCTGAATGACGAAACAGCTATGCCTCAACAACCTCTAAATGTAAACAACACCCAAAGCATTATACATAAAGCAGCCCCTAAATTAAGCCACCTGATTGATAAATACGTGCAATGGTTATCTGCCGAACACAAAGACCTTGATTTACTCACATTCCCTCCCTTACATGAAGGCTCACAAGGACAAAGCTTTTATGAGACTTTTTTTGAGGGGGCTCATTTGGGCAAAGTACTCACTACTCTCACAAGCACACAAGGCAAAATCATGCGCTACCAGGCAGAAGTAATGATGAAGCTTGGAGAAGGCCTGTATTGATTGCGAATATGCTTGAAAAGTCTATAAAAAAATCCCCTTGAACAGCTAGCTCATGGGGATTTTTTATTAAGTTTTTAGACAGCAGTTACCTTACCGTAGAACCGTTGTTTACTAAAGGGGTTTGGCATATTGCAGGGCAGGGTTTGCTACGGTTTTCGTTGTATGCAGAGGCTATTTCTGAGGTTTTACACGCTCAAAATACAAATTTTGCACTCTATAAGTACTTACCTGAAAGCCAACCACTTGATGGCGTTTATTTCTTACAAATTTGAGTCGTTTGTACAGGTAATTTTTAGAAGTAAACCAGTCGTTGGCAATAGGAACTAGAGGAATGATGCCTAGCCTGAAATGCTTGAGCACTGGCTGGTTGTTTTCAATCGCAAAGGTATAGTTAGTGCTTAGTTCTGGGCTATGATATTTGCCTGCATACACATTCAAATCAATCGGGGCGTATTTCAAAAACTCAATGGGTTTGCGGTCGTTTATCTTCACTAGCATACGCGCATTACCTTGCTTGTTTTTATCAAAAATAACACTTACGTTTTCGGTATCACCTATCATTTTAAATTCATTGGGACTTATGGGCAATAGTTTGGTTTCGCTCTTTTTGTTGCGGTAATACATCAAAGCACCCTCTTTTATATAAATCTTGCGATTGTACCACTCTGCGGTTTCCCAATACTTGCCTGTAAACGCTTTCAACTTGTCTTGGCTGAGCTTGATAAAGCTTGAGGATGGGTGCACAAATTTTTCTTTCTTGACACGTTTTTTTTCTTTTTCATAATGCTGTTTTAGGTAAATGTCGGCTATCCTAAATACAAGACTTCGTCGAAACGAAGCAACATTAGACAATACCATTGCAGCAAAGTTGTGTTGAGGAAAACGCACTAAATATAACCGATAACCTGCATCAGACCCCGAATGATATACCACCTTTACACCTTTGTAGTGCCCTACAAACTGTCCTAGTGCTACCCTGGTTTTTTTGCCATTGGGCAACTTCATGGTCGTTTGCATTTGCTCAAAAATAGCCTTGCTACCAATCTTTAATTGTTTAAAATTCATAGCCCACAAGCTTAGGTCATTTGCCGTGGTAAAAAGGCTGGTAGCTCCTACAGTAGCAAAATTGAGCACACTTTTCTTAAACCTCTTTTTGTGTTGACTATAAGAGTATGCCCTGTTTTTCACTATTTTTTCATGGTCATCATAAAACATAGAGTTTTTCATTCCCAAGGGCTTAAAAATGTTTGCCTGAGTAAACTCAGCAAATGACTGCCCTGATACTCTTGCTACTATTTCTGCCAACAAAGTATACCCAGTATTGCAGTACGAAAACTGGCTGCCTGGCTCAAAGTTCAGTTTTTTCTGGTGTTTCAACAATGTCATAATGTGCGTTTTGGTAATGACATCGCCCGAACGCCAACCCGCCAAACGCAATAGGTTCCATTGATCGCGCAAACCACTGCTGTGGGTGGCTAAATTTCTTAAGGTGATTTTTTTGCCAAAATCGGGCATTTCTGGAATGTATTTTTTTACCTCATCGTCTAATGATAGTTTGCCTTGTTTTGCCAATAATAAGACAGAAAATGCGGTAAACTGTTTGGACAAAGAGGCCGCGTGAAACACTGTATTGGGAGTAATAGGAATCCCATACTCTAGATTGGCTTGCCCATAACCTTTGGCATAGGTAATTTTATTGTTCTGGATAATGGCAATGGCTACTCCAGGCTTGTGAGGTTTGCTCCAAGTAGCAAAAAGCTGGTCTACCTGTTGTTCTTTGCTCATAGCAACTTGGTCTTGAGCCTGCAAAATCAAGATTTGAAAAGTAAAAAGTAACGCGAATAGGTATCTCATTGGTAGACAGTTTTTAAGTTTTTTAAAAAACACACTATAAAGAAGGACGACCTAAGTGACAAAACATTACTGTATTCTAAAAAAACCTTTTTTCACAAAACCAATGATTAGTAATTAGAACCGCACGAAGACTTATAATCAACTGATAATAAACATTTTGCAAGATTAATACGAGCAAAAATAAGGTCATTTTTAGTTTTAAAAGACGCTTTATACGCTCAGGTTTGCTCTTCGCTAGGGCGACCACAAGGGTAGCCCCTACAATTAACCCCTTGATTTATACATAAATACCTGTATATTTACTAATAAAAAATCCCCTTGAACAACTAGCTCAAGGGGATTTTTATAGTACATTTTTAGACAATAGTTACCTCACAGTAGAACCATTGTTTACAGCATCAGTAGGCGATACAAACTTAAGATTGCCTTCGCTGTCTTCTGCCATCAACACCATTCCTTGCGACTCAATGCCCTTCATTTTGCGAGGGGCAAGGTTGGCAAGCAAACACACTTGTTTGCCCACAATATCTTCAGGGCTAAAGTGCTGGGCAATGCCGCTCAATACAGTGCGGGTATCTACCCCAGTATCTAAGGTAAGCTCTAACAAACGGTCGGCTTTTTTTACCTTTTTAGCTTCTACTATAGTAGCCACACGAATGTCTAGCTTGGTAAAATCATCAAAAACAATTTCGTCTTTGATGGGCTCTAAAGTTACCTCAGTAGTTGCGGCTTCTTTTTGATCAGCTTCGTTGGCTTGCTTCGTTGCCGCTAACTTGTCTAATTGCTCTTTCACGGTTTTATCTTCTATTTTTTCAAACAATACAATGGCTTTTTCTATAGTTTGCCCTGCATTTATGATGTCAATGCCTCCCATTGCTTGCCAAGTCACACAGTTGGGGTTCCAGGCAGGGCGATTCAACATATTACGCAGCTTTTCGGCAGTAAACGGCAAGAAAGGCTCACACATCAAAGCAAGGTTTGCCGCCACTTGCAAGCTCAAATGCAAAATGGTTTCTATGCGTTGGGCGTGTTTTTCTTTATCTTCTTTGTACAACAACCAAGGCGAGGTTTTTTGCAAATATTGATTGCCCATGCGCGATAAATCCATTACCTGTGCTAAAGCTTCACGGAACTTGTACGTTTCTATAGCCTTGCCTATTTTCTCAGGGTAAGCCGCCAAAGCATCAATCAACGCCTGGTCGTCTTCGGTCAGATTATCGTTGAGTGGGGGCACTACACCTCCATAATATTTATGTGTCAATGCCACTGGACGTCGCACAAAGTTGCCCAGGTTATCAGCAAGTTCATTGTTGTTGCGTTTCTGAAAACCCTCCCAGGTAAAGTTACTGTCGCTGGTTTCGGGCGCATCGGCAGTCAAGGCATAGCGCAATACGTCTTGTTTGCCTTCAAACTCACGCAAATACTCGTGCAACCACACTGCCCAATTACGCGAAGTAGATATTTTTTCGTCCTCTAGGTTCATAAACTCATTGGCAGGCACATTTTCGGGCAATACATACTCACCATGGGCTTTGAGCATAGCCGGGAACATAATGCAGTGAAACACAATATTGTCTTTGCCAATAAAGTGTACCAACTTACTGTCTTCACTTTGCCAGTATTTTTTCCACTCTTCGTCGAGTGAACCATCGGGGGCTTTTTCTTTGAAATACTCTTTGGTGGCTGAGATATAGCCAATGGGTGCATCAAACCATACATACATTACTTTGCCTTCTGAGTTGGGCAAAGGTACTTGAATACCCCAGTCTAAATCGCGGGTAACCGCACGTGGGTGTAGCCCAGAGTCTAACCAAGACTTGCACTGCCCATAAACATTGGTTTTCCAATCGTCTTTGTGGCTGTTCAAAATCCAGTCTTTTAACCAATCTTCGTATTGGTCGAGCGGAATGTACCAATGCTCGGTTTGTTTTTTCTCTAGCGCGGCATTGCTTAAGGTAGAGCGTGGCTCAATCAACTCGTCGGGGCTGAGTGTACTCCCACAATTTTCGCACTGATCGCCATAAGCATTGTTGTTGCCACACTTGGGGCAAGTGCCTATAATGAGCCTATCGGCAAGAAAACGCTGGGCGGTAGGATCAAAAAACTGTTGACTCACCTTTTTTTGTAGTTTGCCTTCAGCGTGTAATTTCAAGAAAAACTCTTGTGAGGTTTCATGGTGTATTTGGCGCGAAGTACGCGAATATACATCAAAGGTGAACCCAAATTCTTTGAAAGAATCGCGGATAATTTGGTCGTACTTGTCCACTACCTGTTGCACACTTATGCCTTCTTTTTCGGCTCTGATGGTTACGGGCACACCGTGTTCGTCGGAGCCACTCACAAACATGACATCTTCGCCCTTAAGTCGGAGGTAACGTGCATAAATGTCGGCAGGGATGTATACCCCAGCCAGGTGCCCTATGTGGGCTGCTCCGTTGGCATACGGCAACGCCGCTGTAATTATGTGGCGTTTGTATTTCTTCTGCGTCATGTTGTTTGCTAAATTTTGATTTTTAAAATCTGTGAAATTTGTTGAAAGTTTGGTTAAAATGAGCTGCAAAGGTAATGATTTTTTGGTATTTAGCTAGGTGGGTTTTGTGGTTTGATAATTTTATGGTTTAAACGGTTCTTAAAGTAATTAGAAAACGGCTTGATGGTTTTATGATTCAAGTTTTTTTGCAGTATTACTCCGGTAAATAAAGGAGTTGCCCAAACAACAAAGGCTCAAAGAAAAATAGCTTTTGTTAGCCAACGGAATGCAAAAAAACAGCTTCAAACCTTCCAGGATTCTATGGCGACGCTCAAAAATCCTGGTGGGTTTTCGAAGGTAACGTGATTTAAAAGCGTTGATTTTCATTTGCAAAAGGAGGGCTTTTTGTCAAACATTTAACAGTATGAAATCTAATGATTTAAATCAAGAGGTACAAAACATTGCCATTCATCGATCTATTTGCTCAAAGCTTACAGGCGCAGGTAAACCATCAAAAAAGCCTGATTCAAATCAATGAATCAGGCTTTTTTGATGACATACTTTCTCATCACAAAACGGCTATTTATCAGGTCTTCTGTTTCTTCTTACGTGCTGCCGGAAACAAAATATTGTTGAGAATAAGGCGATAACCTGGCGAGGTAGGATGAAGGTTCAAGTCGGTAGGTTCTTCTCCGGTTTGGTGGCGGTAATCTTCAGGGTCGTGCCCTCCATAAAAAGTCCAGGTACCTTTGCCATAAGTTCCGTGAATATACCGAACCTCTTTTGCTTGTTTGGTTTCGCCCATAATAATTACATCAGGTTTTACCAACCTACGTTTAAAAGCAGTGGTTTGCCCTAAAAAACCTTTGATTACATTGGTGTGGTTTTGGGTAAGCATTGCCGGAATGGGGTCCCACTTGGCCGAAAACTTAAACAGCGTAAAAAAATCGTTTGACTCATTGAGCCCTCGTTCAAAGTATTGATTGTCGATATTTGAGTACTCATATTCAAATGGGTTGCGGCTCAGTTGAAAATTCTGAAAAGCAAAAGTGTTTTTATAACTTAACTTGCGTTGGGCACTGGGGTCGGCAGGGTCACCGTCATACATCGACTCACATATATCTATACCTTCTGCCGATAGTGCAATGTCGTAAGTATCAGCAGCTGAACACATTGCAAACAAGAAACCTCCTCCTGCACAATATTCTCTTATTTTTTTGACTACAGCCAGCTTCATTTGTGACACTTTTTTATAGCCAAACTTTTTAGCGGTTTCTTCAAATTTCTGCTTCTGTTTGATGTACCAGGGTTTGTGTCTAAAAATACGGTATACCTTGCCATATTGCCCTGTAAAATCTTCGTGGTGTAAGTGTAGCCAATCATATTTAGGCAGCTTATTGGTGAGCACTTCTTCGTCGAAAACTACATCATAAGGAATCTCGGCATAGGTAAGTACCAAGGTTACGGCATCGTCCCAGGGTTGTTTAAATTTGGGTGAGTACACGGCAATTTTGGGTGGTTTGTCTAACTTTACAGCGTCCATGTTGCGGTCTACCCTTGATACCTCAGCTCTTATCTGGTGGGCACTGGCATCTGATATTACCTCATAGCTCACTCCCCTTACAATAAGTTCGTTTTGAAAAGCCTGACGGTATTTAAACAAAAAACTGCCGCCCCGATAGTTAAGTAGCCAATCGGCTTCCAGATTTTTGGTAAGCACCCAATAAGTAATGCCATAAGCCTTGAGGTGATTTTTTTGTGATTTGTCCATGGGTATCAAAATGTAGTTGGCCTGAGCCCCCCAAGATAACAGCACCAGGAACAGTATAGCAAGTGTTTTTTTCATGAATATTGTTGGTTTGAGTGTGATGATTTGATGGTTGGCTTTCCCACTTTTTGGGTATTAGCTAAAAGCCAACCATTGGCAACTAACAGCCATTTCAGGTCTTTTGTTTTTTCTTGCGTGCTGCCGGAAACAAGATATTGTTCAATATCAAACGGTAACCAGGCGAATTAGGATGCAAATTCAAGTCGGTGGGCTCTTCTCCAACAAAATGTTGGTAATCTTCAGGGTCGTGTCCTCCATAAAAAGTCCAGGTACCTTTGCCATACGTACCGTGAATATAACGCGCTTCTTTTGCCTGTTTGGTTTCGCCCATGATAATAACGTCAGGTTTTACCAACCTCTTCTTAAAAGCAGTGGTTTGCCCCATAAACCCCTTGATTACCTGCGTATGGCACTGGGTAAGCATAGTAGGAATAGGGTCCCACTTGGCCGAAAATTTAAACAAGGTGAAAAAATCATTTTTCTCGCGTAGCCCTCTTTCAAACTGTTGGTTGTCAATATTTGAAAACTCATACTCGAACGGACTACGCTTCAGACGAAAGTTTTGAAACGCAAAGGTATTTTTAAAATTAAGCTTGCGCTGGGCGTTAGGGTCAGCCGGGTCACCGTCAAACATTCGCTCGCATATATCAACTCCTTCGGCTGCCAAAGCAATGTCATAGGTATCGGTAGCCGAGCACATTGCAAACAAAAAACCTCCACTGGCACAAAATGCCCTGATTTTTTTTACTACTTCCAGTTTTAATTTTGATACTTTCTTGAAACCATGTTTGCGTGCCATTGCCTCAAACTCGCGTTGTTGTTTGATATACCAGGGACGGTTGCGATAGGCACTATAAAACTTACCATATTGTCCGGTAAAGTCTTCGTGATGCAAGTGTAACCAATCATATTTGGGTAGCTTATTGTTCATTACTTCATCGTCGAACACCACATCGTAAGGGATTTCGGCATAGGTAAGCACCAAGGTTACAGCATCGTCCCACGGTTGTTTTGACTTGGGTGAGTATACCGCAATTTTGGGAGGTTTGTCGAGGCGCATCGCATCCATGTTAGAGTCTGGGCGGGCTATAGACGAAAGAATGCCATTGGCGGTAGCATTGGAAATTACCTGATAACTCACCCCTCTTATTACCAGTTCATTGACAAAGGCTTGGTTTGACTTGAACATAAAGCTCCCTCCTTTGTAGTTGAGGAGCCAATCAATTTCTACGTTTTGTTTGAGTACCCAATAGGCTACTCCATACGCTTTGAGATGGTTTTTTTGGTTTTTGTCCATGGGTATTAAAATACGGGACGCTTGTGCATGCCACGATAGCACCAAAACCATTATAAGTAGGCTTAGCTTTTTCATGTATTCCAGTTATTTTCTTTTTTGAGATTAAATGTAGGCAGGGCTATGCCCAACCACCTGTGCCAATTTTGTTATTTGTTTGCTTTAGTTTTTTTGAGCAAAACCTGTAAGGTTTTAACCTTGAAACTTGACTAATGTTCTAAAACGTTTTGCTGGTTGGGTTGTTATAGCTTATATTAAAGCTTTTATGCCAATACTGATCTTTCTTATAAAGAAAAATACGCATTGAGAAAAGCAACTAACACTCATGCAAGTTGGCTGTTTCTTTTATTTTTATCCTGTACTATGTATCAAATCATTGAGTATATTTACAATTATACCATGTTTCACACCTGTTTGTCAGACAAAAGCAGATGCTCAACAGCATATTAAAAATACGCAAAAAACCATATATATACCATGAATTACAGAGAAAATATAAAAGAAGGAACCCGTTCGGTGCGTGCTAACCTGTTGCGGTCTATCCTCACTGCGCTTATCATTGCCATTGGCATTACGGCATTGGTAGGCATGCTTACTGCAGTAGATGGCATACAGGCTTCGGTTGAAAACAGCTTTGCCCAACTAGGTGTCAATTCATTTGATATTCAGGGTACTTCTGCCAGGGGGCGCCGCCGTAGGCGAGGACGCAACCAAAAGATCTATCCACCCATAAAATACAAACAAGCCAAGGCATACAAGACACGCCTGGGGTTCAATGCCAAGGTAAGCATTACAGCTTCTTTGACTGGTTCGGCAGAGGCAAAATACAGATCTAAAAAAACCAACCCCAATACGTGGGTATTGGGTGCCAACGAAAATTACATTATATCTAAGGGGTATAACCTCAAACGGGGCAGAAACTTTTCGCCTACCGAGGTAACCAAGGGGGTGAATGTGTGTATCATAGGCGATGACCTCGCCAAAACCCTGTTTGAAAAAGTCAGCCCACTGAATAAGCTTATCTCAGTAATGGGCAAAAGGTTTAGCGTGATAGGGGTGCTCAAAAAAGTAGGGGGTTCTTTTGGGGGGGGTAGCACCGACCGTGCTGTGATTATTCCTATAGAACTTGCCCACCAGATACCTACCCAAAGCAAACCTACCTTTAACATTACCACTTCGCTCAATGGACCTATGGATTTTATGGTGGCCATGGGCGAAGCCGAAAGCCTTATGCGCCAGATTCGTCAGGACAAGTTAGGACAACCCAGTTCATTTGAAATCTCACGAAGCGAATCGGCTGCTGACCGCATGAAAAATATCACAGGTTACCTCACTATAGGAGGTGGTGTGGTAGGTTTCATTACCTTACTGGGAGCAGCCATTGGCTTGATGAATATTATGATGGTATCTGTAACAGAGCGTACCCGCGAAATAGGAGTACGCAAGGCCTTGGGAGCTACCCCATTTTTAATCAGACAACAGTTTTTGGCAGAGGCCGTAGTGATATGCTTGCTTGGTGGCATTGCCGGGGTTTTTCTGGGCATTATGGTAGGCAATGTGCTCTCTTCTGTAATGGGAGCTTCAGGTTTTATTATACCTTGGGTATGGATTTTTGTAGGGTTGGTAGTGTGTGTGGTAGTGGGCATCATTTCAGGTTATTACCCAGCCTATAAAGCCTCTAAACTTGACCCTATCGAGTCGTTGAGGTTTGAATAGCAAGAAAATTCTACCTCGAAGTTACTTGTTTTCCCACCGCTTCTAAGCGGTTATACCCAGGCTTTTCTTACGTATATACAAAAAAAGCGACAAATGGTATTATTACTATTTGTCGCTTTTTACTTACATTTCTATGCAGGGTTACTTTAGCCAAGCTTCGGCTTCATTCGCTGTGTCAAAAAATCGCACATTGAACTTTTGACCAATGGGTTCTTCCCAGATTTGTTCCACCGAAAGTTGTGCTATAATCTCTCTGGTAGTTGTAATGGCTATTTTTCTGATATTTAGATGAAGCCATTTTTCCAAACAATTGTCGTTAACCCACTCCTGTAGTTCAGGGTCAATCGGAAAACCAAAGTTAGTATTGTCTATGAGTATACTCTTAGCAGCGCAACGTTCTACGTATTCGGTTTGTATTTGACACACTTCCTTAAAATCGGCCTCCATCAAACCTAAAGTATTTTCCCAAATAAATTTAATCACTTTGCTTTCCTCATGAAAACTCAGGCGTATAAACCTGTTTTCAAATACTTTCTTTTCCATTGTAATAAATCATTTAGATGTTTTAAACATAGTTACTTTTAAGAGCATATTAATTAACATAAACCAAGAGGTGGTATATCAAAAGTATTAGGATAAAGGTTGAGAATGGTTTTATGAGGAATGGAAGTCAACTATTACAAAGATATGGCATAGTGATGGTGATGTATAATCAAAAATAACGGTTTTATTACACCTGCCAAAAAGCAGACATTTTGTATTATTTTAAGTTATAGCCAAACTCAAACATTGATATAATTTTATTTTTTCATAAAATACAGACTATAAAATAGACAACAAGCTTTGTATATTTTATATAATATCATTAACAACCCCTTATAGCAAATAATATTTTGATAAAAATCATCTAAGAGAGATATTTAAAATAAAATCATAAAAACACATTACAAACCTGTCTATAGGGTCTTATAGAGGTAAATAATGTCCACCATAGTAATGATTTAGAATACCCTTAGCTATTTTGTACACCCTTAAAATAAAAAGTTATGTTAAATATCTTATATAATGATTCTCGGTCTCCCAACAATCAATTTTGTTATAAAGCCAGCTTTCATCTTTGCACCTGTATAGACGCTTAACTGTTCCCATTGTTTATGAATCAGCTACTACTTTGAGTAAAGGTTTTTTATCTCAATAGGATTGCTATGTCTTTTGACTAAGTAGCAGCAAGCAATTAGCTATAAGCTACAAGTAAAGATAACTCTCTCATAATATGATAGTTATACTTGCATATTAGATATATTTAATTTTGTCCACTTACTTACTACTTTTTTTAAACATCTATTTCTACCACGCCTGTTAGGCATCACAAACTACATCGCATACATCATGTTCAATTATTCTCCAACAAAACACCGTCTAAAGCTCAGGAATCTTGGGCTGACTTCAAAAAAGTCACGTTTATTCCTACTGCTCAATTGCTTGATGATTGTAAGCAGTGCTTTTGTATTTACACCTGTTTCGGCAAAAAAAATAAACTATGGAATTATTCCAGCCAATGTAAACTTATGCAAAGGAGGAAGTGCTACCACATTGCCCGCCATTGTGATACAAGAAGATGCAGTGGGTGATTTTCAAGAAACCACAGGTACTCTGGTGCTTGCGTTTGATAATGCCAATCTTATACTGAGTGGTTCGCCTTCAGTTGTACTTACCAACCCGTCTACTTCTACAGTAGGGGCTTCAGTCAACACTACCAACAATACCCTTGAAATTACTTATAACTTTGACAATGCGTCGATCACCCAAAGTAATACCCTCATCATCAACAATGTTCAAGTATCAGCTAATAGTAGTTTTACTGGTAGCACATCTGACTTGAAAGTACATTCTTCTTCCAGTGGAGCCAATTTTACCATTATCGATGGTACTACGGTATTTGCAACGGCTACTGTGACTCCTACCCCTACTGACCCAACCTTTACTACCAACCCTGCCATTATCTGTAACAATGGAGGAAATGTAACTTATACTGCCAGTTCGACAGATGCCAGCACTTATGAATGGGACATTCCTACTGGGCTTACGGGCACTTCTACTTCTTCATCTATCAACTTGAGCTCTACCAATACAACTGGAACTAGTTATACTATCAGGGTGAGAGGAGTAAATGGCAGCTGTACCAGTAACTGGACGAGTCACACGGTTACATTAACTTCTACTCCGGCTATTGCTGGCACTATATCAGGGGGCAATACCATTTATGGAGGAGAAAGCAAAACTTATACTGTACCTGCCATTACCGATGCCAATAATTATGAATGGACGTTTCCTATTGAACTCACTGCACCGAGCGCTACGGCAGTGAGTACTACTACTACTACCCGAACAGTGAGCACTACCACCAATAATATTACAGTTACAGCTAGTACTGTAACTGCTGCTACTGCTATTACCAGCGGCTCTATGACAGTGCGTGGACAAAACACTACTTGTAGCACCTATGGTACAGCATCAGCGAGTTATCCAATCAATATAAGCCCAGGAGTAAGTGTGACTGCCCCCACCCTTACCAATTTGTGTAACGGAGGCAATGCGGTGGCTTTAGGTTCCATTGTAATCACCGAAAATCACGCGGGAGCTTTCAAACAAGGTAATCAAACGCTTACATTAGCACTACCTACTGGTTTTGAGTTTAATACCAGTGCCAGCCCAGTAGCTACTTTGCTCAACAATGATGGCGCCAGTACACTAAACGCCAGCGTAACAACTACCGAACTAAACCTTGTATATAATTTCAGTACCGCATCTACTACGCTTAGTAATAGCATTACCATTACAGGGTTAGAAATAAAGGCAACAACAGGTTCAGCCACTGCAGTTACGCTTAAACCTAATAACACTGCGACTGCCACTCATTTTGATGGCTTAAACAATGACGTGTCTTTTGCCTCTATGGTGTCGGTAGATCCACCTAGCACTCCTTCTTTTACGGCAAGTCCATCAGTTACTAATGGTTCTACTAATGTATGCACAGGACAGTCTTATACTTACACAATCAATAGTGTAGCAGGGGTAGATTATGAATGGACGTTTCCATCGGGAATGACAGTAGTTGGTGGAAGTACCACCTCTGAGACAATTACATTATTAGTAGGTAGTGGTGCAGTATCAGGTATGGTAAGTGTAAGGCTTAAAAACCAAACAAGCAATTGTACCAGTGGGTGGTTGCAAGAAAGTGTAACTGTGGTAAATAGTGTAGCATCGGCTCCCACCATCAATACCATCAGTGATATGTGCGAAGGAGATTCACAAACGATTACTATTGTACCAGTCAGTGGAGCTACCAGCTATACTTGGGACTTTACCTGGACTGATGGCAATAGCAACAACGGAAACTTTTCGGGGACGCCAGCTAGTGCCTCAGATAACTTTTTGGCGTATACCGCCAGTAATATCTTTGCCAGTGCGCCTGCTACCCAAAATAGCATAGAAGTAACTCTTACAGTAAAGGGAGTATCGGCTACTTGTGGAAATGGAGCTACCAGTACGCAAAAATTTAATGTAAAAAGAACCGTGGTGAGTATTACCAATACTACTACTTCTTTTTCTACAAGCAGTGCCAAAGAAGCCTTGACAGCTTCGGCAAATGGGACAAATATTACAACAGGTGTTTTTTCAGGACCAGGGGTAAGCCAAGGCAGCGGTGGAACTTATTATTTTGACCCTTCATCGCTGGGGGCAGGCTCTTATACAGTTACTTGTACTTATACCGATCCTGTAACTTCATGTGTAGGCACAGCCACCCAAAGCTTTTTAGTGTCGACTACCAATGCCTTGGGGTTAAGTGCCGGATACTGTGACGGAGATAACACAGCCTACGCTTTTAAAGTAACCAAAATAGTTTCGCAAAGCATTACCGAACTAAAGTATATCCATAGTTTGGTAACCACCAACGGCGTAGCTGTAGATGGTTCAAAGGCAGGCAACAATGCCGTTATAGCAAATAATGGAAGCTGTGCTGGGGTTCCTTCTAGCAATACGATGACCAACGAAGATTTTCATTACACTTTTACTCCTTCAAATGCCGTTGGTACAAATGTAAATATTGTAGCCAATGTAGTGACTGCTACTTATGATTTATTAGGCAACCTGACTGGCTGCAATACATCTACTCAAGCCTTGGGAAGCGTAACCCTTAACCCAGCTCCTATGCCTGGGATTACTAATGTAACAAGCTTTAATTTATGCGCTGATGGAACTACCGAACATACCTATGAGACTGCTTCAGTCACTAACCATACCTACCAGTGGGAGGTGATACCAGCAAGTGCTGGCGATATTATAGGGAGCAGTACAGGCAATCAGGTAAAAGTTCGTTGGAATACCGCCAGTACTACCCACCAATTAAAGGTAACCGAAAAGGATGCCATTAATTGTGATAACTTTGATACTCAAACAATTGCCGTAAATGCTTTGCCTACAATTGATTTTACTGGTAGTGATGGGTCTGCGGGCAGGACAGCACTTAATGCTGCTTGCCCCAATACACCAGTAACTTATACGGCTACCAATACAGGGTTAGGCAGCTATAATTGGGTGGTTTCTAATGGAACCACGCTTTCGCCCAATACGACCAGTTCTTCTATACAAGTGCAATGGACAGGTACTGGCACCGGTACGCTCTCGTTGCAAGTGTCAGATGGTACCTGCACCAAAACCGTAAGTGGGGATGTAACCATCAATACTGTGTCTACCCCATCATTGATTAGCACCCCTCAAACCACCGTATGCGCCAATAGCAAAAATATCGGTTATAGTGCTTCTAGCAATTGCGAGTGGACAATCACGGGGGGAACCATTGTAAGTACTGGTACCACTACAGCAAGCAATACTGCTAACATAGCCGTCAACTGGGGAAGCAGTACTGCGGGCTCTATTACTATCAGAGAATCTGCCGGAAGCTGTCTGGGAGATAATAAAACGGATATTACCATTACGCCGTTAGCCACTGTAAGCTTTACTGGCTTGCCCTCTACTGCAATGGTATGTAAAACATCGAAACTGACAGTAAACCCAACCATTAATAATGCAGCCCCTAGTACTGGTACTACTACCTCAGAGTTTTTTGTAGTATATGATCAAACGGCTACTACCGAAATAGCTCGTTTTGAAAAAACTGACCACAATGGTGCTAGTTTTGAAATAGATTTTAATAATCCAGCTGCCAATACTACTACTCATACCTTTGCGGCTGGCAAATACACCCTGTTGTACGAATACCGTGATGCTACTACAGCTCAATGCCAGGCAGTGTCCTCACACCAAGGCTTTACTCTAGAGGCAGTCGACAATGTAAACTTTACAGTAGCAGCTACCGGACTGCCACTTGCCAATAAGTATTGCATAGATGGTGGGCAGCTTACGCTAAACCCAGTGTTTACAAGTACCAATACTACTGCAACTCCGGCTACCCAAGGTTATTTCCAAATTGTAAAAGATGGCACAACTAATTTTAACTTGAACGCTGGAGATAATGTGATTGACTTGGCAAAACTTGGAGGACAGGGCAGCTATCAGGTAACTTATATTTTTACTTCTGCGGGTGGTGCTTGTGTACAACCATCTGCCACCCAAACCTTCCAACTGAATACGCTGCCTGTATTAGGCATTACCAACATAAATACTGGAGGATATTGCACCAGAGACGGAGGTAAAGTAGCATTGGGGGCTACTGTTGGTGGCCTACCCCATACTCTTGCGCTCAATGCAGGTACTGAGTTTTTTGAAATCAAACGTGCAGGAGGTACTTATGAGTCATTGGTTGACCCTACGACTGGTAACCCCACTAACATGTTTGACCCTACTCGTCCTTTGCCTTCAGAAGCAGCTATTGCCAGTAATGCCAACGCCAGCACCTGGAACAGCATCGCTGGCACATACCAAATCAGGTATACTTATACTGATGGTACTACTACTTGTAAGAATACTTCGGCAGAATACAATATTGTAGTAAATGCCCTGCCTATACTGGACTTTATTGGCTTAAATAGCACCCAGTCTTACTGTAACAACTTTGGGGCAGTAACACTTACCCCCATCGATAATGGTTCTATCATTACTACCCCGGTTACTTTCAAATACCGTAGGGTGGGTAGCACTGGTGCATACACTAATTTTACCAGTGGCAACACTTTCAATACCAGCACCTTGGGTGAGGGGTCTTTTGAGATTATGTTTGACTATACCAATGGCAGTAATTGTACTGAAAGTTCTTCATCACAAACAGTAACAATTGAGTCGGTACCTACTGGAATTGCAGTCACTGCTGAACGATACGAAAATCAGAATTTCATCAAATTTTCGTCTTCTGCAACAAATATAACTACCGCTACTACCTGGAGTTGGACTTTTGGCGATGCTACCACCAGCACTGAGCAAAATCCAGTAAAATCGTGGAACAACCCAGCTTCGCAATTGGTAAACTATACCCTTTCGGTAAATACTGGTTCGGCCAATCTTTGTGAAAATGCCATTACCAAGTCTTATAGTGCAGACTTTAGCTTTACCGGGCACTGTTTGAATAGCCCTACGCAATTTACCGATTTGTCGCAGTCGTCTACTGACCCAATTGCTACCTGGGCGTGGGAATTTGGCGATGGTGTTGGTACGTCTAACCTACAAAACCCAAGTTATACTTATCAGGCAGCAGGTACATACTGGGTAAAACTAACCATTACTACCCAAGATGGATTGGGTACCTATATATTGCACAAACGCATAGATATTTTCCCGATAAACATCATCAATGAATCACAAACATACGCCGAAAACTTTGAATCAGGTACTGGGGGTTGGATTACCCACGGGTTGGTAACTGTAGATCAAACCTCTATTGATAGTACAAGTTGGAAACTGCAAACCCCTAAAGGGTTTAATATTACCAGTACTAACGGTACCTCTTGGGTAACTGATAACAGTGATAATGCCAATCGTCCAGCCAGCAACACCTATAACTATAACGACAATGAGCAATCATACATTGAAAGTCCTTGTTTTGATATTACAGGGTTAAGCCGTCCAATGATTTCGTTTGATTTTTGGTCAGACACTGACAAAGGTGCAGATGGTATCGTGCTTTTGTATACCATAGATGATGGTAAAACCTGGGCTCGTTTGGGTTCGCAAAACTTAGGCATTGAATGGTATGATAGCAAGGCTATTTTGGGCTCGCCAGGTAGTAGCTATAGTACTGATAATGCCGCCAACCAGGGCTGGTCGGGCAATACAACTCAAGCCTGGCGCACCGCAAGGTTTAGTTTGACCGAAGCATTACAGAAAATGAATGGCTTTACTACCAAAATGATTCGTTTCAGACTGGCATTTGGCAGCAATAGTGATAACCCTACTGACGTAAATCTTGATGGGTTTGCCTTTGACAATATTACCATTGGTAACCGAAACCGGGTAGTATTGCTAGAGTATTTTATCAACGAAGGAGTGACCAATGCAGGAACGCTGGACAAAGCCGCGAAGGATTTCCCGAACACTGGCAATAGCGACGAAATTATTAGTATTCATCACCATACGGGTTTTCCGGCAGTAGATGCCATCAACGCTCAAAACACCCAAGACCCTAGTGCACGTGCTTTTCATCATGGCATTCGTGAGGTACCTCGTGGCATTATAGATGGTTATACAAGAGATACCCTTTTAGGGCAATGGGCTACCGACTATTATGCAGACCGTACCCTGATTATTTCACCTTTTAACATCAGTATTGCCCAGCCTACAGTATCGGGCACACAGCTATCAGTAAACGCTACCATTACTGCCTTACAAAGCTTTGATCGTCCTTTGGTACTACACGTAGTAGTCATAGACTCAGCTGTTACCAGCAATGGGGTGCAGTTTTATAATGTGACTCGCAAAATGTTGCCCGATGCTGCGGGTACTTACCACAACTCGCCGTGGCAAACAGGTACTACCAAAGATTTGAGCTTTACCTGGGACTTTGGTACGTTGGCAACAAGTGGAATGAAGGTAGTAGTGTTTGTAGAGGATTACCAAACCAAAGCAATTTATCAGGCGGGCGTGAGTACATTTGTTGGTGCTCGTACTGGTGGTACCCAAGGTTTGCAACAGGTAACTGGATTGAGTAATCAAACAGACGAACTGCCTGTAAGACTATACCCTAACCCTGCCACTACCCAGATGTATGTAGCGTTAGAAAATACCCCTGCTACTGCCATCGAATGGCAAGTAATTGCTATGAGTGGTAAGGTAGTACAGCAAGGCAAGTGGTTGCCAGGCAGCAATCAAAAAATACTGGAGGTGGCTAACTTATCGGAAGGCATGTACATTTTGCGAATGCAGGATAACAAGCGGCAAGTGTTCCGAAGGTTTGAGAAAAAATAAAGTGGCTTGTAGTAACAATAGTCCGCATTTAGCCCATAGCACCAAAAAGGTTCCCCGTAAACGGGATGTCGGCATAGCCTCCACTAGGCACTAGGTGCAAGATTCTAGGTACACCCTGTTCCACAGGCAGCTAACAAATTCATAGTACACTTATTTTCAGTGGTTTATGAATTTGTTAGTTAATAGCAGATTCGAATAAATGTTCACCTTACTTATAGTTGATAATCAAAGAGTGAAAATAATTTAAAAAAAAGGGTTTGCTTATCGCAAACCTTTTTTTATGACATTTTATCAAAAGTTTTTAATGAATAAAACCACGCTGGAAAGCACTCAAAAAAGGGAGGGATGCACAGTAAACCTACCTTCGGCAAGGTCTATTTCAGAAGAAATGAGTACCCTAACACAACGCAAAGTAGTAACAATACGTGTAAATTTGTTTGGTAAGGATGCAGTAATCAAATGCTCATCAAAGATTGTATAGCTCAACCAATAAGAAACGATTAATTAACATTCTACGGCTCATTTTATTATTTTAAAATAATAGTTTTCATAACACATTTTTTACGAAATAATATTTTTTTTATGAAATAATAAAAAATATTCTCCTACCTGAGACACATATACAAAGCAAAGCGTATTGGCTCTGATAAACTACTCGACAACTGTCTAAAACAGGTAAAAGTCGCAGAACTAAACAGATAGATAGTTAAAAGAAATAAAAACTAATAAAATTGGCAATTAGTCTATTATTTCGGTATGCACTCAATTGTAAAATATGATTTTTTCAATACGCAACATCCTTAAAGCATTTTAAATTAATTTTTAATATAAATATTTTTATTTTTAAAAAAACTTTTAAGGTTTTCCCCCGTTAGAAATGTCAAAGTATAATGACGAACAAAGTCTAATTACGCACACACAATTGTTACAACACTAAAATTTAATCAATAAAAACCGAAATTTTAATAATGACAACATGAAAGCGATTACAGACCACCAACAGTATCAGTATTTCACCAAGTTATTGACGTCGTTTCCTGAGTGGAATGAAATCTCAGATTCGGCACAATCACGCATCATGAACACTTTGGACAGGGAGATTAAAAAAGAGTCTTCTGAGCCAGTAATTATTCGCTTTGCAAATGAAATTGCACTTTCATTGCATTCATCTGAAAGAATCGTTATCGAAAAAATAATGAAAAAACTCCAGATCAGCCTGGTGGTTTTTGAACAGATTCAGCAAATCATTTCCGAACGCATTATTCAGGAACAACACATTCGCCTGGATTCTCGAATAGACAAAGATCTGGGGCTGGACAAGCTAGATTTAATTTGGGTGATTTTACGATGCGAGCAAATCTTCCATATTCAAATTGACGAAGAGGCCGTAATTCGCCCATTGGTTACTATACAGGCGTATGTAACTTATATATCACAATTGTACTTTCAAGAACGAGAGTTCTCCACTAAAACCAGATTTATGAATGCATCATAACTACTGTAAAAGCATCAGATAGCCTCGAATTACATTTGAGGCTATTTTTATATCGTTTCATGTATGCATAGCTTGCTGCTTGTCTTGCTTATCCTCCCGATTTTTTTGCCTTATACCCTGCATTCTTAAGCAACTCCATTACCTTATCACGCATATCGCCCTGAATAATAATTTCACCATCTTTAGCACTCCCCCCTACTCCACACTTGCTCTTCAGCATTTTGCCCAGTGCTTTTAGGTCATCGTCGGTACCCACAAAACCAGTAACTAGGGTAGCTACTTTCCCTTTGCGGTTTTTCTTGTCTAGCATCACCCTGAGGTCTTGCTGATTGATAGGCAAGGTTTCTTCTTCCTCTTCTCCTTCCGTATCATATTCAAAATCGGGATTGGTAGAATACACCATTCCTAAACGACTTTTCCAATCGTCTTGGTCATCTTTCTTTTTTCTGTTATTTCTACTCATAATTTTTTCACTGTTTAGTTATGCCCAATGAATAAAGCATTAAACGTGATTAGCTTCATTCTCCTGAAACAATTTCTTATCTGCTATAAAAGGACCAAAGGGTACAATAGAGGCCAATATTGCCAATCCTACTTTTTTCAATGGCCACTCGTGTTCTATTTTTACCTGTATCAACAAGATACAATATACTACAAATAAAAGCCCGTGTACTGCACCCGTTATTTTTACTGCTTCAGGCATTTGCCAGATGTATTTAAGCGGCATTGCTATGCCTAACAATACCAAAAAAGAGAGGCCTTCCAGAAAACCCATGATACGCAAGCGCCCCAAGGCAGTTTTTAATATATTCATATCAAACAATTCATCAATCAGTTTAAAACCGTAAAGTTAGTGTTAAGTAGCTTCAAATACAACGAATTGAATTATTCACAAGTTGGCAAAAAGGGCTATACAAAAAAGCCATTGACTATTCCTGGTCAATGGCTTGCTAAAAGACAGTTTTTTGAATTAAAAATAAAAAGAATAGTAGCCTTTTGTTCCATCTTTACTCACCCCTTGGATGTATATTTTACCTTGCAAGTCGCTTAACAAGCTTTCTACTTCTTTGGGTGTTTTTACAGGCTGACGATTGATATGGGTAATCACGAAGCCTTCTTGCATACGCAAACGACTAAATAAACCCCGGCGTACTTTGAGTACTCTTACTCCTCCACTTTCTACCCTTAGTTTTTGGCGTTCGGTTTTAGAAATTTTTTCCAGCTCTACTCCTAGTTTTTTCGAGTAAAATATCTCTCTTTTGAGTACGCCTGTAGTACCTTCCCGATTTTTTAGCTTAAGCTGCACTGTTTGGGTACTTTTACCTCGGCGGTAGGTGAGCTTTATTTTGTCTCCTGGGCGAAAATAGCTCATTTCCTCCATAAACGTACTCTTACCGTTTATCTTGACACTATTAACTTTTAGTATTACATCACCAGGTTTTATGCCTGCTTTATCGGCTTCACTATCAGGGTTTACCTCTGTTACTACAGCTCCATCAAACGAGTTAGATTTAATGTTAAATCTTTGGGCAAGCTTAGTGCTCAACTCACTTACTTTGATACCACTAAACGCTTTTTGCACTTCGCCATACTGTACCAAGTCATTGAAAACTTTTGCTACAATGTCTACAGGTACTGCAAAACCATACCCGGCATAAGATCCTGTATGCGAAAGGATTGCCGTGTTGATACCCACCAACTGACCTTTAATATTGACCAAAGCCCCTCCACTGTTTCCAGGGTTAATGGCAGCATCGGTTTGAATAAAAGACTCTAGAGGAAACTGCCCACCTAGCAAAGCAATATCACGCCCTTTGGCGCTTACTATTCCTGCGGTTACAGTAGAGGTCAAGTTAAAAGGGTTACCAATGGCAAGTACCCACTCACCTACGTTTAGTTTTTTAGAGGTACCCCGTGTAATGCTGGGCAAACCTTTGGCATCTACCTTAAGCACTGCAATATCAGACGAAGGATCAGTACCAATTACTTTTGCTTTGTAAGAACGTTTTTCGTGGATTACTTCTATAGTTTCTGCACTTTGTATCACGTGGTTATTGGTTACAATGTAGCCATTATCGGTAAATATTACGCCCGACCCTGACGCTAACTGCTTGCGACCTCTGCCCCCATTGCCAAAGAAAAAATCGAATACATCATAAGAGTTGTATTTGGCATCTGACACTGTTTTGATGTATACAACACTACGAGTGGCTACGTTAGAGGCTTTTACAAAGTCACCGTTCAGCTCAACGAGTGACTTATTGTTGACCATTTTGGTGTTAGTGTCTCGATTTTCGGGTATCACCAGGTTCTGTTCATTACTATGGCTACTTTTGCCCGAAGATTGGTTGACCAAATAAAAGCAATAGCCACCTATAATGGCAGAAAAAAAGCTCAGTGCTATGGTTTTTATGGTATTGTTCATAATTTAAATATTTTAGAGATGGTTGTTCTGTTGCGTTATTTGACAGAGTGAACGTATTGCCCACTTATAACAAAATTAGTGATTTTTTTATATTGCACTCATCTTGAGTTTTCTAATGTCCTTCACTTCTTGCCTGAAAGTAAAAACCTAAGATAGATTCTTTTGTTTCAGCAATAGCTTTGCTGAAACAACCAATTTACATTAAATAATGTTAAAATGTCAGTGAATAAAAGTGTGTACATCAGTCAATCTAATTATATTCCCTGGAAAGGCTATTTTGACAGTATCAACCAAGTAGACGAATTTATTATCTATGACGAGATGCAGTATACCCGACGCGACTGGCGTAACAGAAATAAAATTAAAACTAATCAAGGGGTACAGTGGTTGTCTGTTCCAGTACAAACCAAGGGTCGTTTTTTGCAAAAAATAAATGAAACCAAAGTAAGCGATACTCAATGGGGTAAAAAGCACTGGCAAATCTTGCAACACAACTATAGCAAAGCTCCCTTTTTTGAGTTATACGCCTCTGTTTTTGCTCCTCTGTATATACACCCTCCCAGCGAGTGGCTCAGCGAGATTAATTATGCTTTTATCAAGCAAATATGTCAGGTTTTGGGCATTCAAACCCACCTTTCGTTCTCCAGAAACTTTACCTTAGCTACAGGCAAAACCGAGCGGTTAGTGGATTTGTGTCAGCAAGTAGGAGCCACTGACTACTATTCGGGAATGGCGGCTAAAAACTACCTCGACGAAACATTGTTTACTCAGGCAAATATCAAGGTACATTATATAAAACATACTGCATACCCTGCTTATACACAGCTTTACCCTCCGTTTGAGCATGCGGTTAGCATACTAGACTTGTTATTTAACACTGGAGAAAAGGCCAGGGATTTTATGACGACATTTGAGCAATGAAAAAACAGAAAAAACTGATCATTGTAGGCAATACTACCAACGCCCGGCTTGCCCATTGGTATTTCAAACATGACAGCCCTTACGAGGTAGTGGCTTTTTCGGTACACGGGGCATACATTCAAACCAATGTATGGCAAGGTTTACCAGTAGTGCCTTATGAGCAACTGGAACAGCTATACCCCCCCGCTCACTTTGATGCTTTTGTGGCCATTGGTTACAAAAAGATGAATCAAATACGCGAACAAATGTATATCCAAACCAAGGCTAAAGGTTATTTTTTGCCCAATTATATCAGTTCTCGTTGTATTTTTCTTGCCGAAGCGCCCATAGGCGATAATAACTTAATTCTGGAAGGTAACACTGTTCAACCTTTTGTACATCTGGGCAACAACAATGTGCTCTGGAGTGGTAATCATATAGGGCATGACACTGTTTTGCATCATCATATTACCCTTACCTCGCAGGTGGTAGTATCGGGCTATTGCACTATTCATAACAATTGTTTTTTGGGGGTAAATGCCACCATACACAATGAGGTTACATTGGCAAAAGCCACTTTGGTAGGGGCAGGGGCGGTTATACGCAAAAACACCCACGAAAAAGAAGTATACTTGCCAGCCAAAACTATTTTGTGGCACAAAAAAAGCGATGAATTGGATTTTTAGACAAGTGACTAATTTATGAAAAAAATTACGGTGGTTACTTCTTTGTATAAATCAAGGGCATACATTCCTGAGTTTTATCGTCGTATCAAAGATTGTATTGTCTCGCTGGGGCTCAACTATCAGCTGGTATTTGTCAATGATGGTTCGCCCGATGATTCGGTAGAGGTGGTCAAGCAACTCATGGAACATGATACCCACATCACCTTGGTAAATTTATCACGCAACTTTGGGCAATATCCAGCGATGTTTGCAGGCATGCGGCATGCTTTGCAAACCAAACCCGACTATGTCTTTATTTTAGATGTTGACCTGGAAGAAGCTCCCGAAAATCTGGCAGAGTTTTATACCCTCATGCAAACCAAAGCAGGCACAGACGTTGTGTACGGAATAGTAAAAAAGCGCCAGGGATTTTTTGTAAAAAAGGTGTTAGGAAATTTGTTTTTATGGGTGCTTGACAAACTCAGCGAACACCAAATACCCCGCAATCAGGCATGGGCACGTCTCATGAAGCCCAATTATTTGCAGCACTTATTGCAATACAACGAAGCCGACACCTACCCGGTAGGGCTTATGCATCTGACAGGGTTCAACCAAGTGCCTTGCTCTATAGACAAACCATACAAGGGTAGTACCACTTATTCGTGGCGTAAACGTGCCTATGCTGCCTTAAGTGCTGTTACCTCGTTTTCGTCGCGTGCTTTGCTCTACATCGCTTTTATGGGCTTTGGTATTTTCTTTTTTTCTGTCTTATTCATTCTCAGTATTGTAGTGCAAAAGCTTGCCTATACTGACTTTCAGGCAGGTTGGAGCTCTATTATAGCCTCTATTTGGTGCATTGGCGGACTCATTATTTTTTGTCTGGGGGTAATAGGTATGTACATTGCCCAAATCTTTAATCAGGTAAAAAACCGCCCACTGTATATTATAAAGTCTGTGATGGGCAAAACTGAGTAAATGATGGCTAACAGTAGAGTCAGTAATGACCACCAAACAACAACTGTATGCAACACTGGCAAAAACTTGGGCTAATTTATAACCGTCAACACTACCAGGCAGTACCATTGGCGCGTTTTATTGCCCCACATACCATACGTATTTTTTTTAGCACCCGTGACCTTGCCAACCGATCACTGCCTTGTGCTATAGACTATGATTTGCATCAACAAAAAGTAGTCAATGAGTTCAAAATAGAGGTACCCTTGGGCAACTTGGGTATGTTTGACCACAACGGCATTATGCCCACTGCTTTGCTCGAGCAGGGCAACGAATTGTGGATGTATTATATTGGTTGGAACACAGGAGGCAATGTACCTTTTAGAAACGCCATTGGCTTGCTGATAAGCAAAGATGGGGGCAATACTTTTCAGAAACACGCCCAAGGTCCTTTGTTAGACCGTAGCGTACATGACCCCTGTTTTGTAGCAAGCAATTGTGTATTGGCAGAAGAAGGGTTTTACCGCATGTATTACCTTTCTTGTGTGCAGTGGCAAACAAAGCATTCAGGGGAAGTTCAACATTATTACCATATCAAATACGCCGAATCAACCAATGGGATTGACTGGAAAAGGGAGGGTAGAATAGCTATAGGTTTTAAAAATGAGTACGAATATGCTATTTCTGTGCCCAGGGTAATCAAAGAAGCGGGCAGGTATAAAATGTGGTACTCATACCGGGCAAGTGCCCAAACCCCTACTTATCGCATTGGCTATGCCGAGTCGGTCAATGGGCTGGATTGGGTGCGAAAAGATGAACTGGTAGGCTTAGATGTTTCGGCAGAGGGATGGGATAGCCAAATGATTTGTTATCCGGAAATATTTACCTTTGAGCACAAGCGGTATATGTTGTATAATGGCAATGAGTACGGCAAGTCAGGAATAGGTTTAGCGGTAAGTTTGTAGCTGCTATTGGCTAATTTTAAACAAGCTCTAAAAAAAATATAAAATGCAAATTCCGTTTAACAAGCCCTATTTTACAGGTAAAGAAACTACCTACATCAAGGCAGCCGTCGAGCAAATGGTGATTGCATCGGATGGGCAGTTTACCCAAAAGTGTCAACATTTTTTTGAACAACAATATGGTTTTGGCAAATGCTTGCTTACTACCTCATGTACAAGTGCTCTAGAACTAGCTGCTTTGTTGTTGGACATAGCCCCTGGCGATGAGGTAATTGTACCTGCCTATACATTTGTGAGCACCGCCAATGCCTTTGTGCGGCGGGGAGCCAAGGTAGTTTTTGCCGATAGTACCCCTACTCACCCCAATGTAGATGTCACTCAAATAGAGGCATTGATTACCCCCCAAACCAAGGCTATAGTAGTGGTACATTATGCTGGAGTAGCCTGCCACATGAACGCTGTCATGGCTTTGGCAAATAAACATCAAGTGTTTGTAATAGAAGATGCTGCTCAGGCAATTCATAGTTTTTATGCAGGTAAGCCTTTGGGTAGTTTTGGGCATTTGGCCGCTTTTTCTTTTCACGAAACCAAAAATATTATTTGCGGTGAAGGAGGCATGTTGGTGATCAACGATGATCGTTTTACAAAACGAGCCGAGATAATCAGCCGCAAAGGAACCAACCGGGCGGCATTTTTTCGGGGCGAAGTAAGCCAATATGAGTGGGTAGATGTAGGAGGCTCATTTTTACCCCCCGACACCAGTGCTGCTTTTTTATATGCCCAACTAGAGCGCCTGGTTGACATTCAGACCCAACGCCAGGGTATATGGCAACGTTATCAGCAAGGTTTGGCGATATTAGAACAAAAAGGGCATGCCAACTTGCCACAAATACCTGACTATGCCCAACCCAATGCCCACATTTTTTATATAATTTGTAAGAGTAACGCTGAACGAAACCTGTTGATTGATTACCTAAAAAAACGTGGGATACAGGCAGTTTTTCACTATTTGTCGTTGCACCAATCACCGTTTTATCAGGCGCAGCACGACGGCAGGAGTTTGCCCCAAAGCGACAAATACGCCGATTGCTTGCTTAGGCTACCTTTTTTTTATGAGTTGCCCCTCCCCCAACAACAAGAGGTCATTCGGCGGGTCATTCAGTACTTTGAACCCTGACTCAAGGCATTTTTGGACGGCTTTTTGCAAAATCAGCCATAGGCTAAAATTATGTGATATATGGCAACAGATGAACAAGACAATTTATTGAAAACTTTAGATCGGGCATCTGATGGACTCATGTTTATGAGCGAATCTGATTATCCGTTTGAGTCTTTTTATTGGGATTTTAAAGATGAACTCACTGCTGACAAGGTACTAACTCTGGCAAGTGAAGCACCGGATGCTATTGTAAAAGAGTTGAAACTGGATGCGTTTTTTAAAAATTCGGTGGCAGAAGAAAGTTGGTATGATGCCTCAGAAACCAAGGTTGCCCGACAGTTTCAGCGATTGGTAGAAACCCTCAAAAGAAACCTACAAGAGCTTCAGGTATTTAGAGTAGGAGGCGCCGAAGCTGATGTATACATTGTGGGTAAGGCAGAGTTTGGAGGCTATGCCGGGCTTGTTACCCATGTGGTACAAACCTAAGCAAGTGGCAGGTAATCAACAACAAGCGATAAGTAATACATACAGTTGGTTTATCGCTTGTTGATGGAGTTTTGGTCAAAACAAGCTATTTTACTTCTTTTAGTTGACTGCCAATGAGCTTGTATTTTTTGGCTACCTTGATAGATGGGCAACAATGGGCGTCTTCTTTTTTGTACTTCATTTTTCGAGCTTTAATGGTGCCATTTTCTATCGCCAAAGGAATGGTGTTGTTTACATTGGTTTGGTTAATTATTATGGTTAGCTTACCTCCCCGGTTGATAAGTACCGCCCATCCCATGCCAGCACTGGCGTTGCCCATACTGCCTTTGAAACCACAACTATATTGCACGGTTTTCCATCACCGTTGAGGTCACCCACCACTGTATTTACCGGGTAGCAGTCACGACCACTCCCTTCTATTAAGGTTTTTTGAGCCTCGAAAGATTTATTCAATTGTTCTTTGCTTATTTGGCTATAAGCTGTATTTACCAAGCTTGTTAGTAAAGCGAGGGTAAAAAATACCTGTATTTGTTTTTTCATCATTGCTTATTTTACCTCCTCTAATTCATAATAAATAGTACTTATAATCTTTTGCTGCTTCAGCTGATATTTTTTAGGCGTCTTGATTGAAGGGCAACAACTAGCGTCTCCTTTTTTGTATTTATAAACTAATGCCGATATTATTCCACCAGCACCAATCGACAAAGGCAAAGCCCTTCCTAAATCTTTGCAGTGCAACACAGGCTTTATTACTCCCTTTTCGTTCAACCACAATGTCCAACCTGTATACACGGGTATATTGCCACCTGCCATTAGGCAAGTATACTGCACAATACCATCTTGTACCCCATCGCCATTCAAAT
This sequence comes from uncultured Microscilla sp., assembly GCF_947493425.1. Classification (GTDB taxonomy): domain Bacteria; phylum Bacteroidota; class Bacteroidia; order Cytophagales; family Microscillaceae; genus Microscilla. The sequence continues at coordinate 28,676 of NZ_CANLRP010000020.1, forward strand.
CTCCTACTACTGCATTGGCAGCATGACATACCTGCCCCTTGCCCGCCACTAGTGCTTGGTATTGGTCAAACGCCTTCATCAGCTTTTGCTTAGATACTTGAGTATAACCATAGCTCGTCCATAACAAGAGCAAGCATAACCATGCAGTTTTAATTAAATGTTTCATAAAACCTTGTTTAGTAAAATAACTTTAAATAAAGCTCTATTTAACCAAGATTATTACCAGGAGCTACATCCAAAACCAAGTTTTATAAGGCCTTAGATACCAATACTTACTCAAAGTAATCCGGTTTGTAGGGTGCTTGAGTAAAAATGTAGGTTTATGTTAACATTTGCAAAGGCTAATTCACGAAATGTTATTTTGGGTTTATAAAACACCCTTTTATTGACCCATAGCAAACAATTATGCGTACTTCTATACTACTGCCTTACCTTTCGCAGAACGTATTTCTGGCTTATTTTTTTGCAACTTAAGTCAGTAAAAGACTCAAAAAAAATTATGAATCAGACAAAAGTAAGGAGCCACGTTGAGTCACCCCAAAAAGTCAGACAACACTACCCTGCCTCTGATGCTATAAAAACAAGGCTTAGAAAATGTATTGGCAGATTCAGAATAACCTGATGATATTTTATTAGCTAAAGATAAAATTGTAAATTTATTGTTGTGGTTGGCGTAGTAAGGTTTTTGATACTTTGATTAAAGTTTCCTGCCAGATGTTGTATTGTCTCATGCTGTGTACAGCAAAAAAGCAATCGGCTCTTATGCCCATTATGTGATGTTTATCAAACCCCAATCAAACCCATGAAAACCTATGTTTTGTGTATACTGCTTTGTCTGACCACATATAATGTATTTGCCTGGCAAACACGCAAATTGGACTCTTTGCTTAAAGTATTGGAAACTAATATTACCCATGAGCAAAAAGTAAAGGTATATATCAAAGTCGCCCGCCGTTACAATGCACTATCCGACTCGCTCAATACTGCCCTGTATATACAAAAAGCCATTGCGTTGGCACAAAAAACAAATTATCCAAAAGGAGAAGCAGACGCTTACCACAGGCAAGCCTGGATGTTGCGACGCAAAGGGTACTATACGGCAGCCAATACTCTGTTTAAACAAGCACTTAAAATATCAAAAAAAGCAAGTTATGACAATGGCATAGCCAACGCTTATAACGGACTGGGAGCAGTACACGACGATCAGGCACATTATGAGGAAGCTTTGAAGTATTACCAGAAAACATTGGCGATTGATCACAAAATGGGCAATAAACGAGGGCTATCCAGCGACTATAACAACATAGGCATTGTATACCAAAAGCAAGGTAAGTATCGACTTGCCCTGAAATACTACCAAAAGTCGATGCAATTGGACAAAGCGCTGGGTGATAAAAGCGGCATGGCCTATGGCTACAACAATATAGGTATTGTATACAGTAAACTGGGCAACTATCCTCTTACACTAGAGTACTATCGTAAGTCATTGGCTATCAAGCAAGCGCTGGGCAACACACAAGGAGTAGCCAATAGTTACCACAATATGGGAGCAGTATACCGCAAACAAGGCAATTATCCCAAAGCATTGGAGCATTATAAAAAATCGTTGAAAATCAATGAAAAAACCGGCAGTAAAAAAAACGTTGCAAATAACTATACCAATATAGGCTCGGTGTTTCACGCATTAAACAACGACTCGCTTGCCCTGGCGTACGTAACACGTGCACTTAAGGTGTATAAACAACTGCAAAATCGCCAAGGCATTGCGAACAATTACAAAATGATCGGAAACATTCACCAAACCGCCGGAAGGTTTCAAAAAGCAGAGGTATACTATCAAAAGTTTTTGGCGATGGAAAAAGAGATCGGCAATAAAGAAAGTCTGGCAGATGGCTACCTCAACCTGGGAATGTTGGCAATAGAAACGAAGCAGTACGCTCAAGCGCAGAACTATCTTGAAATAGCCCTTACCATGCACAAGGCACAAGGACGCAAAGACGCTGTATCGGAAACACAAGTGGCATTGGCTGAGGTGTTTTTTTTGCAAAAAAATCATCCAAAAGCAATACATTATGCTACTCAAGGGGTGGCCAAAGCCAAAGAGGTGGGCAACCCAGCCACTATAAGAGACGGTGCAGCCCTACTTGCCAAATCCCATCATTTACAAGGTCAGCCTGCTAAAGCATATCAATACCAAGTGATTTTCAAGCAAATGTCTGATAGTCTGATTAATGTAGAAAATACCCGTAAAATAACCCGCATGGAGGTAGAGCTAGAGTTTAGACAAGCAAAAGACTCTATGCAAAAAGCCAATGCTTTGCAAAGGGCCCAACTTGAAAAAGAGCAATTGACCAACCGCTTTCAACGCAACATCACCTGGTTGATATTGGTTGTTTTAACTATTGTACTGGTGTTTATGTTTTTTGTATACCGGAGCCGCCAACAACAAAAACGCTTGAATGTACAACTGCAACAGCAAAAACAAGGATTGAAAACCCAAAGCGAAGAGCTTGCCAAACTCAACGAAGAGCTACTGCAAAATAAAGAAGAAATAGCCGCCCAACGCGATATTCTTGCCTTCCGAAATACCGAGCTATTGCACCATCAGTACCGTATAAATAAAAGTTTCAAGGCAGCCCAGGTGATCCAACACACCTTGTTGCCTTCCGACCAGCTCATTCGGAGGTTGTTCAGCGACTATTTTGTGTTGTACCAACCAAAAGACGTAGTATCGGGTGATTTTTACTGGATAGCCGAAGTAGGCCAACAATGGGTAATGGTGGTAGCTGACTGTACCGGACACGGGGTGCCAGGGGCTTTTATGACCCTGATTGGCAGCAAGTTGCTAGACTCTATTGTAAAAATAAATCAAGTAGTGCAGCCGGCCGAGATATTGACCCAACTCAACGAAAGCGTTTTGCATACTATGAAACGCAACACCGGGCAACAGCAAGAGATAGACATGATAGCCGGCATGGATGCCGTGGTACTCTCGGTAAGCAGCAAAAACAATTATTTTGAGATTGACTTTGCCGGAGCCAAAAATGATTTGTTATACTTTGACCCTATTACCCGCACTTTTGGCGAATTAAAAGGTACTCGAATGTCGGTAGGTGGCTTTCAGACAAAAAGAAAAATATTTACACAACAACATATTTCATTGCCTGTCCATAGCATTTTGTATGCAGGCTCAGATGGTTTTCAAGATCAAAACAATGACCAACGCAAACGTTTTGGTCATGATGCCTTGAAACAACTACTAGAGCAGAACGTGGCTTACCCGCTGGCACAACAAAAAAACTTGTTGGAAGAAGCGCTTAAGGCACATATGCAACACAGTGAACAACGTGATGATATTTTGTGGTTAGGTATGAAGTTGTAATTTTATTTTCTTAGGAATGGTAGCAAAATAAATACGCATTTTTAACGTCATCTTTTGCTGACAGAATTCGTTAAAAAAACTTGTCGTAGCGCTGCTATGCCGCGTTTTTTTGCCTCTCCTGCCAACAAAATATTTTGGCGTTACTATAGAACTTTATTTTTGAACAATTCCTAAGGAATGGTTCAAAAATAAATTTACACTCTGAGGGGTGATTTTTCGCCTTGATACTTCGTTATTTTTATTGCCCGTAGCGTTGCTTTGCTATGGGCGCAAAAAATAGCCTCGTCTCAAAACAAAACCTCTACCTCAAGAATGGTAATTTAATTTCTCACCATTCCTTAGTTTTCTTTCCAAAAATTAAAATCGTGATTAAAGTACAATGTTTGCTTGTTATTACAACAAAGTTTCACTTTGTATAAACAAAGGAGTGCATGAAAATAAGAATTTGGCTTTGGGTGTTTTTGGGGTGTATCACAGGTCAGGCTTTTGCCCAAAAAAAAGCGACCATAGACTCTTTGAAACAAGTGCTCCAAAACGACCTGGCTGACACCCAACGGGTAAAAGTATACAACCAACTCGCCCTTAGGTATAAGCCCTCCCAACTATCCAAAATTGAACATTATAGCTCCTTGGCAATCAAGCTTGCTACCCAGATAAAGTACCCCAAGGGCATTGTAAATGCTTATAAACGCCTTGCTTACTTTGCAAAAAACGAAGCCAACCACACTAAAGCAAAAAACATATTTGATCAAATACTCACAGTCAGCGATCAATATCAATATATCCAAGGGAAAATCAGTGCTTTTATTGGCTTGGGTTCGGTGGAGGTGGCTCATGCAAACTACCCTACTGCTTTGCGGTATTATACCAAAGCACTCAAGATAAGCAAGGCCCAAAAGTTACCCGGTTATACCGCCACAGTATATAACAACATAGGTGTACTCTCTGCTAACCAAGGTAACTATGCCAAAGCCCTGGAGTATTATGGAAAAAGCCTTGAAATACGCAAAAAAGAAAAAAACAAAGCAAATGTAGCAAGCCTTTACAACAATATGGCAACCATACATTTGCGACAGGGCGACTATGCCTTGTCGTTGCAAAAGCACCTCAAAGCATTGCAAATAAGAATCAAATCAAACGATCAATCGAACATATCGGCTAGTTACAATAACATTAGCCTGGTATATGTACGGCAAGGCGATTATGAGAAAGCCCTCGAATACCAACTAAAGTCGCTCAAACTAAAAGAAGAGTTGGGGCAAAAAATGCTCATAGCAACCAACTATACCAATATAGGTTTTGTATACAGTAAACAACATCAATACGATAAAGCCCTCAAGTATTACTTTAAGGCACTAAAGATAGAGCAAAAAAAGGGTAACAAACGTAGGTTGGCCAATTGTTATGACAATATAGGAGAAGCATACCTGGCAAAGAAAAACTATAAAAAGGCATTGAGTTACTTGAACAAGTCATTGACAATGAGCCTGAAACTCAACGAAAAATCGTTGGCTTCTACCGTATTGGTAGCTTTGGGCAAGACACACCTAGAACAGAGAAAGTACAAAAAAGCCATCCAATTTCTTGACCGAGGAGTGACGTTGGCCAAAGAAATAGGCAAACCAGCCACACTGCAAGACGGTGCCGAAACCCTTGCCAAAGTATACAAGGCCAAAGGCGACTACAAAAAAGCCTATGAAGCGCATGTGGTGTTTAAGCAAATGACCGATAGCTTGCTCAATGCTGCCAGTACTAAAAAAATTACCCGCTTGGCAGCCAATCACGAATTTCAACTTGAAAAAGACTCTCTAAAGATTCAACAAGTTGCCCTCAAAGCAAAGTTTGAAAAAGAAAAACTAACGAGTAGTTTCCGACGCAATATGAGCATTGTGTCATTATCGGCGCTTGGGGTAATGCTGATTCTTGCTTTTTTCATTTACCGCAGCCGTCAGGCGCAAAAAAAAGCCAATGGATTGTTGGTGCAACAAAAACACGAATTACAAGAACAAAAATCGGCTTTACAGAAGCAGAAAAAAGAGCTACACCAACAAGGTGAAGAACTGCTTACAATGAACGAAGAGTTGTTGCAAAACCAGGAAGAGATCACCGCTCAACGTGATGATATTGAAGAAAAAAAGAGTTTGCTCGACACCCAGCACCACCAACTTACCCAAAGTGTAAGGGCTGCCCTCACCATTCAACAGGCAATTTTGCCTGCCACAGAGCATATTGCCAGGTCTTTTGAAGAGCATTTTGTGGTTTACCACCCTAAAGATGTGGTATCGGGTGACTTTTACTGGCTGGGCACCATTGATAACAAAAAGGTAGTGGGTGCCATTGATTGTACTGGGCACGGAGTACCAGGAGCATTTATGAGTATGATTGGCTTTACTTTGCTCAACGATATTGTAAACACTAAAAAAGAGTCTGACCCAGCCCAAATACTGGAAATGCTTAGAGCCAGGGTGCCCAAAGTGCTTAAGCAGAGTAAAAGTGGGGACAAAAATGGCATGGATGCCGCGTTTGTAGCAACAGAAGAACTGGAAAATGGGCAGATAGAGTTGCGCTTTGCTGGTGCCAAGCGCCCTTTGTGGTATGTAACACCTGGCAGCAAAACCTTAGGAATTATTAAGGGTGCCAATGTGTCTATCGGTTTCTCGTCAAATAATACCCGGAATATAGAGTGCCACTCTATGTGGTGTGACAAAGGTACGGTGTTTTATATCGGCTCTGATGGCTTTGCTGACCAAAACAACGAGCAAAGGGCTAAGTTTGGGAGCCACCGCCTACAACAATTGATCTACAAAATTCATTTGCATACCATGAATGCCCAAAAAGACATATTGGAACAAGCCCTCAGTGAACACATGAAAAATACCGAACAACGCGACGATATTTTGTTGCTAGGGCTAAAGGTATAAACCAAACCATTCGAGCAATACTTGCAAACTTGATCGCTGCAAGGGTTGTACCCTCACTCAAAGTAATCATTTACAAGGCAAACCACGTTACTTTGCTCCCCTGCTTGCAACTTAAAAGAAGTATATTGTTAAAATATAACACCGCGCTTCTTATCGCCTGTCTGATGCCCCTCCCGATTATAATAAATCTCTGATTTGTGCAACCATTTTTGGCACAATGTTGTTACTTTTGTGCGAAACAAGAACAAATTAAATTTTAGATCCCGTAGACAATGAGTGAACAGAAAATAACCATTCAAGACGGGGAATTGAACGTTCCCAACACTCCTGTAATTCCTTTCATCGAAGGTGACGGAACTGGTCCAGATATTTGGTCAGCCTCTCAAAAAGTTTTAGACAATGCTGTAGAAAAAGCTTATGGCGGCGCCAAAAAACTTGCCTGGAAAGAAGTACTTGCCGGACAAAAAGCATTTGACCAAACTGGCGAGTGGCTACCACAAGCTACTTTAGATGCTTTCAACGAATATTTGGTAGGAATCAAAGGTCCTTTGACTACACCAGTAGGTGGTGGAATCCGTTCGCTGAACGTGGCACTGCGTCAAAAACTGGATTTGTATGCTTGTATACGTCCTGTTCGTTGGTTCGACGGAGTACCTTCGCCTGTAAAACGTCCGGAACTTTGTAACATGGTCATTTTCCGTGAAAACACAGAGGATGTATATGCTGGCATAGAATGGATGCATGGAGAAGAAGGTACCCAAAAAGTAAAAGACTTTTTGATCAAGGAAATGGGTGTAGATAAAATCCGTTTCCCTGAAACTGCTTCTTTTGGTATCAAACCTATCTCTAAAGAAGGTACCGAACGTTTAGTTCGCTCAGCTATAGAATATACCATCAAGCAAGGGCGCCCTTCATTGACGCTGGTACACAAAGGTAATATCATGAAATTTACCGAAGGTGCCTTCAAAAACTGGGGTTACGAGCTTGCCGAACGTGAGTATGGCGACAAAGTGTTTACCTGGGCTCAGTATGACCGCATTGCCGACAAAGACGGTAAAGACGCGGCCAACAAAGCACAAGCTGACGCTGAGGCAGCTGGTAAAATCATTGTAAAAGATGTGATTGCTGATGCTTTCTTACAGCAAATCCTTACCCGCCCTGCCGAGTATTCAGTCATTGCTACTATGAACCTCAACGGCGATTACATTTCTGATGCTTTGGCGGCTATAGTAGGTGGTATTGGTATTGCCCCAGGCGCCAATATCAACTATGTGACCGGACGTGCCATATTTGAAGCTACCCATGGTACTGCTCCCAAATATGCTGGCTTGGACAAAGTAAATCCTGGTTCAGTGATTTTGTCAGGTGCTATGATGCTTGAACATTTAGGCTGGCAAGAAGCTGCCGACTTGATCTACAAAGGCTTAAGTGGAGCCATTGGAGCCAAGCGGGTAACTTACGATTTTGAACGTTTGATGGAAGGTGCCACCTTGTTGAAAACTTCAGAATTTGGTGCAGAAGTAAGTAAGCATATGTAATCAATCATTGATTATAAGTAAAACTACTAAAATGAAAAACCAGTTATTGAAAGTACTCAACAACTGGTTTTTTTATCTTTTAGAGGGTATTCTTTAACCCCTCTTTACCCTTATACAAAAAACCTACCCTGCTCTTTGATAAGCTTCTCTGAGCCAATCAATCAACTCATCGTTTACCTCATTTATATCAGTGATTTTTACCCGATGGGTACACATCGTACCAAAAGGTCCAGACCCTTGCAGTCGTTCGCCTGTAGGTTTATCTTTAATTTTGAGTCCCAGGTCTATCCGGGTTTTAGTAGCGGGTTTTATCAAGGCAAACTGCTTTTTGCGAATAATGCTCACTCCTGTTTTTTTGGGGGTTTGGGTAATATCGTTGCCCAACGTCTCTATCACCTCAATCAATCGCTCATAAATAGGCAACAGTGCTTCTTTGCCCTTATATTGTGCGGCAAGCAAATCGGTAGCATCTATAGAGCCTGCATCAGCTTTACGGGCTTTGAGCGCCACAAAGTTGGCGAAACCGTGGGTAAAGCCATATTCTGACTTGAGGTAATCCATCATAGCTTTGTGCTTGTCTATGCCTGTTTGCTCAAGTACTCCTATCCAGTGTTCCAACGACTTCCCTGTTTTGTCTAATAATCCTTGTTCCATCATCGTTTTTGATTTGTTATTGACTAATAATACAAGTATAGCAAAGGCATTGACCAATGTATTGTAAAAAATTAACCACTTGATAGGTAAGGTTCAGTCAGGAACAATTGAATAGACTACACTTTACCAGCAAACCAATAAAATCACTTTTTTTTCAGAATTATGCGTTGCCTGACATACGATAATGCAGTAAACACCCCTAAGCCTCCGGTGATGGTCGACTTTACTACCGCAGGTTGAGCAAAAGGGTTACCGTTTGCCTGACGTGCATCTTCTATGGTTTCTAAAAAATCGTAATAATCACGTTTAATATGATATATAGCAACAAAAACAGTATCTTCACTTCTGAAGTTATAGCCTGTGCCTATAGTGATCTGGTTGCCTGTTTTGAACCGACCTTCAAATGAAAACTCGGTGGCAAGCTCTCCCCCAAGGCTATCTTTATTGATTATAATTCGATAATAATTGGGTTTTTCAGGGTCATTGTCTTGAAACTTAGCCAACAAAAAAGCAGTGGTGTCTTTATCTCTAAAGCGAGCCTCAATAGTATCTAATTGAGGAGCTGGCAAAAAACTGGTTACACCCGTCACCAAACGCCCCTTGAGGACATCTTCTACTTTGAGCGCATAGTCGCCCCCTGCAGTAGAGTCTACTATAGTACGACCTGCATAATTATAAAATTTACGGCTGTTAGCGTCAAATCCTGACTCAAACTTCAACACCTCCTCTACCCCATTATGTACAATGGATACTTTTGCCTGGGGTAAAGGTGGTAACTCTACTGCCCCAAAATAATTGGTACTTTCGGTGAGCAACAAGCGATAAGGTTTACCGTGCTCCAGATAACATTCTACTACTATTTCGGGAGCATAAGGTGGCAGGTCAATAGTAATGTCTTTTTGTAAACTATCGCAGGCGCTCAGCCCGATAAGGGTAAGTATTGGTACCCATAAAAAGGCAGAAAAACGACAATTATATTGAATGTTGAGCATACATACTTAAAATTTGAAATTGTAGGTAACAGACGGTATCACAGGAAACAAAGACACTTGTTTTGCTTGAAAGCCCAAGGTTTGGTTGGTATTAGCGTCTTTTATTTCTTCAAAAAAGATAAAATAAGGGTTTAGGCGGTTATAAGCATTATAAATGCTAAAAGTCAAATCAGACTCGCCCCAACGCGGAAAAAACTTCCAGACCAACCCCAGGTCTAACCTGTGGTAATTGGGCATACGCAAATCGTTGCGTTGTTGGAAACGAGGCACCACTGTAGGGTTTCCGCCTACTACATCTTGCAGAAAAAACCGTCCAGGTGGCAACGAAATAGCATTACCTGTATAATATACCCAAGCCACAGTAAACGTTAGCCGTTCGTTGAACTTATGGCTAATCACAACTGAAATATCGTGGCGACGGTCATACCGTGGAAAAAAAGGAGCGCCTCCGTTGATTGGTAAATTACCATTACTTGCCCCAAACTTGCGGTAAGTCCACGAGAGTGTATAACCAATCCACCCCGTGGTACGTCCTTCTTTTTTCTCTATATAAATCTCGTTGCCATAGCTCCAGCCACGCCCAAACACAAACTCGTTCTCTAAGTTGGGGTTGGCAAAGATCTGCGCCCCGTCTTTCAAGTCCAGTTGATTGTCCATGTCTTTGTAATACAATTCATTGCTTATGAGCAGCTTGCCGTCAAACAACAAAATGCTCCCACCCATCGCCACTTGGTCAGAGCGTTGAGGGTTGACCAGTTTGGTAGAAGGATACCATATATCGGTGGGCAACGAAGCCCCGGAATTAGACACCAAGTGGACATATTGGAACATACGTGCCGCGCTTGCCTTCAACGACACCGTAGGATTTAACTTATAACGTACCGAAAAACGTGGCTCAAACCCTCCATAAGTCTCCCCTTGGTTCTCGAAACCCGACAACCTTAAGCCCATATTGATCCGCCAATGATTGTTGATGGTATAATCATCGGTAATAAAAATTGCAGCTTCGTTTCCGTTCAAACGGGTTTCGCTGCCAAAGTCAACAGAACCGTCAGAGCTGCCTGCCTGAAGCCTACCCAAAGTAAAGTCGTGGTAGGTGTAGTGTGCCCCAAACCTGATGACGTGTTGGTTATTGGGCAAATAGTCAAAATCTACCTTGGCGCTATAGTCCTGAATGTTTGCCCCCAGGCTAAAGTTAAAAATATCAAAGGTGTTGGCTATTTCATACTCATAGGTGGTATAAGACAAGGTAGTATTGGAAAATAACCCCGAATTAAACACGTGATTCCAGCGCAAAGCTGCCGCAGTATTGCCCCACTTAAACGAAAAATCGAAGTTATCATCTTTGAAACCAAACACATCACGCCCTAAATAACCACTCAGAAACAAGCGATCTTTTTTGCCTAACTCATAGTTTACTTTGGCGTTCAGGTCATAAAAATAATAGTCAGGAATGGGATTAAAGTCTTCGTTGCTTTCGTTAGCACGGTTAATGGCACGGGTAAACACATCGAAATAAGTGCGCCTTCCGGCAATCAGAAAAGATGATTTATCTTTTTGAATAGGCCCCTCAAGGGTGAGCCGCGACGAGATCAACCCAATGCCTCCAGCTGCCGAAAACTTTCGCTTGTTGCCATCTCTCGTTTTTACGTCCAATACTGATGATAACCTGCCACCAAATTGTGCAGGAAAATCACCCTTATACAAATCTACTGTCTTGACCACGTCGGGGTTAAAAATGCTAAAAAACCCAAATAAATGAGCGGCATTATAAATTTGTGCCTCATCTAGCAACACCAGGTTTTGATCGGGTCCCCCACCCCGAACAAACAAACCTGATGAAGCTTCGCCCCCAGAAGATACCCCTGGCTTAAGCTGTAAGGCTTTGATGATGTCGAGCTCACCAAAAATAACCGGAATAGTTTTTAATTCCTGGGCAGTGAGTTTTTCTACCCCCATTTGGGTAGAGTTGAGTTTTTCGCGCAAGCCATCGGCCTTTACTACTATTTCGTCAAGTTGTTTTTGTTGGGGGGGTAAGTTGATGTTGAGTACCAGGCTTTGGCTCAGTTGGAGTGATCGTATTACCGAGGTATAGCCTACATAAGAAAACACTAGTTTTATGCTATCAATAGGTAAGTCTATGCTATAAAAACCATAAGCGTTGGTGATTACACCTTTGGTGGTACCAGCTATTTGTACCGTTGCCCCTATGAGGTCTTCGCCAGTGCTGGCGTCTTTTACATACCCACTTACTTTTACTGTGCTTTGCGCAACCACTGGGCAAATACCCCAACAATATATAGTGGCCAGCATAAGCTTAGCAAGTATGCGTTTCAAATCTGAATTTTTCACTTGGTGCCAGTCTTTTAGTGTTACGCTTTGATAACAACAAAAGACTGGCAAAAGTTATGATAACGCCTTGACTTTCGCCTGTACAAACAGTTTGTTTTTTAAGTAAAATACTTAAATTGCTTATTGGCAACAGAAAAAATGAACCCAGGCATGAACGTGATTCAATATATAAAAACCTTACTGGCAAACGGGCAAATTCAACCAGCCATACAAAAAATGAATGAGGTAGCCCCCAGCACTTATCAAGAAAACGAGGCAATCGATATTGCTTTCAGGTTTAGTATGCTTATGCAGTCATCTTCCAGTATGGATACTGACAAACTTCACCGGGAAAAATCGCACTTAGTCAGCAGGATAAATGAAGTATTGGAAAGAATGAAGGATCAACTGCTTCAAAATGAAGAGATCATGGATCAGAAATATGCGTTTACCCCTCCTACAAATATTCCCACTATTGCTGACAACGCCAGTGACACCCCTTCTCAGGTGAGTAAGATTCTATTTATGAGTGCCAACCCAGCAGAAACTACGGTGTTGAGATTAAGTAATGAAATGAGGGAAATTCAAAATACACTGAAAAAGTCGCGTAACCGGGATGACTTTCAGTTTATTATGGAGCCTCAGGTGAATAATAGTATCATTAGACAAAGAATCAAAGAAGAAAGACCTGAAATTGTCCATTTTTCGGGGCACGGGGGCACTGATGCCGGGCTTGCCGAAGGCATTGTAGTCAATGGCAGTAATGGCAACCCTGTAGTACTTACAAGCAATGCGTTGGGTAGGTTGTTTGAAATGGCTAAAGAGTATGTACAATGTGTAGTGCTTAACTCCTGTTACTCTGATGCACAAGCAGAGGCTATCAAACAACATATACCCTATGTAATAGGCATGAGTGATGCCATAGAAGACACCAGTGCCCGAATGTTTTCGGTGGGTTTTTATGAGGCGTTAGGGGTAGGAGAATCTTATACTGAGGCATTTAACAGTGGTACATTGGCTATAGAAATGGAAGGCTTGCCAGGAGCTGACATTCCAGTATTGTTGTAAAGGTGCAGACAAAAAAAAGTCGTTCCAAACAAGTGGAACGACCAAAACCCAAAGCATTGTCCAAAAAACATTGGGTAGTATTATTTCTTTAGTCCGCGTAAGCTACTCAAAAACAAGCCAAGCCCACCTACCATCAACACCAAAATCGTCATTAGCTCAAATGCGGTCATGTGTGAGAGTCTAAACTGTACACTACTAATGACCCCTACAATCAGCATTACTAGTGATCCGATAAGTAGTAGCCAACCCAGCATATTGCGGGAGTTATAAAAGATCATGCCTATACCAAACATGAACGGAATCATAATATAACCAGAAGTAAAAGTGCCTACTCCTCTGATGTGGTATATGTGGTGAAAACTATACCCTACATGTATGGCATTGAGTAGCATGTAGCCGCCTGCAACCAGCATAATAAGTCCAATAGCAAAACGAGTGATTTGATTATTACTTCCTGTGGGAGGTATGTTATTCATAAAGTTATTTAAATGATAAAATTAGGTTTACAGGTATGAACGCAAACGTTAAAAATTAGTTTCAACGCAGTTTTGCCCTAATATAATGGCTTAGTTCTGTTTAATACTGCTTTTTTTCTCCTAAATTCGCCCCCTGAATTGGTGAACCATCTCATAAAGAAATATTCTTTTGCAGAGGTTTTATCAACCACCTCTGGTAAATAACCAAAAACTGTATTAGTTAAACATTAAATTATACAATGAGAAAGTATTATATTTTGCCTGCCCTCACGCTATTTGGGTTGCTTTTTATGACAAGTTGTGGAAAGAAAGGCAACGATGAAAACAATGATTCTAGCCAGCAGTCTTCTAAAGAAGATTTTACTGGTTTTGAGCAAACCCCCACTGGAATTTATTATAAAGTAATAAACCATAACCCCGATACAGCCAAAGCTTTTAAGTTTGATCGTGCTATCGACTTTCATTTGGTTGTAAAAAACTACAAAGATTCGGTTTTACAAAATAGCTACGAAAAAGAGCCTATTAAAAACTTCATTTATCAGCCACCTCGCTTTAAAGGAGACATTTCTGAAATCATGCAGTATATTTCTGAAGGCGACAGCGTAGTAATTGGTGTATCAAGCGACTCTACCGCCAAATACCAGGGGCGTCCTATGCCTCCTACATTTCCTAAAGGCACCTATGTGAGGTATTTTATGAAAATACTCAAAGTAAAACCTGCCGCAGAAGCAATGGCTGAAATTGAAAAAGCCAAAACAGAGGCTCTGCAGAAAGTACGCCGTGACGATTCTATTGCTATTCATAGCTACCTCAAAGAAAAAGGGTTGGCCGATAAAGCAAAGTCTACCCCAAGCGGTTTGTACTATGTGATTACTGAAGAAGGAACAGGTGAGCGACCAGAAAAACATGATACAGTGTACACCAATTATGTAGGTAAGCTTACCAATGGTAACTTGTTTGATACCAATGTAGAAGAAGCTGCCAAAAAAGGTGGAAAATACCAAGGACCTAACCCCAAAAAATACCAGCCTTTTAAGTTTATACTGGGCAGACAACAAGTAATTCGTGGTTGGGATGAAGGACTTGCCTTGTTAAAAAAAGGAAGTAAAGCCATTTTATTGGTGCCTTCTACACTGGGTTACGGGCCTCGTGCTATGGGTAAGGACATCCCTGCCAACTCTACACTGGTGTTTGATGTGGAATTGACTGACTTTAAAAAAGGTAAAGCACCTAAAGCAATGCCTAAGGGACATTCAAAAGGCGATGGGCATAATCACTAAGTAATGTTGCCGAAATAATGTCAGCAAATTTAAGTAAATATTTTTTCGCTAGACAAGGCACGGCAATATCCAGTGGATATTGAGCGAGCTTGAGGGATGGTCGGCTAATAGCAGCGCTATTAGGCTATTTTTCAACGATGTATAGAGACTAAAATATACAGTTAAAATGGGGAAGTTATTTTGACTGCATTATGTACCAAGACAAAATTAAATATACCTAATATTCAAGTATAACTATCATATTATGAGAGAGTTATATTTACTTGTAGCTTATAGCTAATTGCTTGCTGCTACTTACTAAGGGACAGTTACTCAATAATTGCCTTTTATAAAACACCAAAGCCGCATGATCACTGGTCATGCGGCTTTGGTAGTTTATATCATTTTGCAGATATACAGTACTAACCCACCACTGGATCTTGCCTTACATGGTAGAGGGTTTCAACCACTATGGTCTCTTCTACTATGCTGTACACAATTTTGTAAAAACCTACCGTAATAAATTTATAAGGGTCAGTTTCTGCTTTTAACAATTGCTCAGGTACCCCTTGTGGATAATTGGTATTGAGCGCTTCGGTAGCTGCCAACACACCATTGATTGTGTCTTTGGCTCTTTCCATTGATTTGCCCGCCAAACGGGTGTAAATGTTGTACAAGTCTTTTTTGGCAGACTCTGCCCAGAATACTTTCTTTGCTGTTACCATGATGCCACCTCCGTTGTTATTTGCTGCTGACTAAACAACCTGTTTTCTTTTTGCGCCAAATTAGCGGCGTTGATACGCTTATAAAAATCAGTGGCAGACATAGGTTTTAAGTTTTTATCATCTTCGTCTTCCATTTCGACTGCTGTCACAAACGTCATCTGTTTGAGTGTTTTTATTAAGTTTTCAGCATTTTCATAGCTGTCCACTTCCACTTTAATGTTTACCATATTTGTATAAGATTAGTAGTTATCTTCGAAAGAAGTTTACGGGAGTTAAAATAGATGAAAAAAGCAGATTATAAAAATATTTTTGCTGCAAGAACACGAAATATGTGTTGCTGATTCACAAAGACAGTATCAAAAAAAGAAGGTTTTACTATTGCGCTACCTTGTCTACCCATTCGCAGGTATTTAACATATGAATAATGTCTTTTTTGATAAACTCTATTACCGGCTTTAATGAGTCATTTTTGGTGGCAGTTCTAAAATACAAAGCACCTCGCAAGAAATGCCTGGTAGAATCTGAAATATAGAATTGAAATTGACTGGGTACTTCGCCCGAAAGCTCAAATAAAGCCGCTGTTTTGCCCTTTGGGGTTTTGATTGTGTAAGGGTCAATAGAGTAGGCCCGTTCCTGGTGTTTGTTGAGCAACATGTGTGAGTCTTCTATAAACTCGTCAAAGGTTTTGTTATTGGGTACTTTTTTATAAGTAAGTTGTATTTCAGCCTTTAACTGAGGATAAATGATGTGAAACCAATAAGGCTCAGCTATTCTGGACGAATCGGGGCGTACTTTGGCATAAGATGATAACTCGAAGGTATAAGGTGCTTTTTCTTTAAGCTTTACATACTTGTTCTTGGGTAAGTCTATCCGGTTATAACCTCTGGGTTTGGGACTGTATTCGCTGGTTTCGCTCCCACAAGCAGCAAGTACCCCCAGCATTGAAGTAAACACAAAAAAAGTAAGCAAAGTACCCTTATTCCTGTTAATTGTCTGTATCATCGTTATCTTCATGTATTTCTACTTTTACAATCTTAATCTTACGCACTCCCATTGCCACTACTGTAAACTCAAACTTATCGTACACAATATTTTCGTTGAGCTTGGGCAAACGGGCAAATCGTTCCAGTAATAATCCTCCCAACGATTCGCTTTCTCCTTTCACTTCGTCAAAAAAGTTGTTGTTAATCCCCAGAATTTTGCAAAAATCATGGAGCGAGATTTTACTTTCAAACAAATACGAATTTTCATCTATTTTGGTATATAATTTCTCTCTATCCCCGTCAAATTCATCGTTTACCTCCCCTACAATTTCTTCTATTACATCCTCCATAGTTACCAACCCTGCAGTGCCCCCGTACTCGTCTACCACTATAGCCAGGTGTACTCTTTTCTCTTGAAAGTCACGTAAAAGTTTATCTATTTTTTTATTGGGAGGAATAAAATAAGTTTTTCTAAGTAGTTTTGACCATTTGAACGACTCGTTGGCATTAAGGAAAGGTAACAAATCTTTGACATATAGTATGCCTTTAATATTATCAATTGTATCGCTATAAATTGGAATACGAGAATAGCCGCACTCCTGTATTTTTTCAAGCAACTCGCTAAAATCAGTATTAATATCAAATGCAGTCACCGCCAAACGCGAAGTCATTACTTGCTTGGCAGTGATGGTTCCAAAGTTTACAATACCCTTTAGAATTTCGCGTTGCTTGTGGGTAGTATCTGTTCGGTCTATCACCCCTTCCAATCCCTTAATATCTACCGGATACCCTCGTTTTTTAATGCGTTTTTCTACTACATTGCTCATTTGCATCAATACATACGATAAAGGGTTAAAAAATTTCATAGCAACACTGATGAGCTTGGCAGTACGTTTTACAAAAAATAAGCTTTTTTGGTTGGCATATACCTTGGGCAATAACTCTCCAAAAAACAAAATGGCTACAGTTACAATGACAGTGAGGGTCAATATTACTACTCCCTGAGGGTTGCGGGTGCCTACCAGCTCCCAGGTAAGATAAGTAGCAATGGATACAATGGCTACATTGATGAGGTTATTAAAGATGAGAATAGTAGCAAGAAGGCGTTGTGGTTTTTTCAACAACTGTACAATCAATTGTTCTGAACTGTTTTCACTGTCCTGACAACGGTCTAAGTCTTCGGAAGACAGAGAAAACAAGCCAATCTCAGACCCTGAAATCAATCCGGAAAGTAATAACAAAACAGCTAAAATAATAAAGTTGGCTGTATAAAAGATTAGGTTAGCACTAACCAGGTTCAGTAATATATTTATAAAAAATAAACTTTCAGTTTCAGAGTCCAAGTTACCAGCAGATTAAATTAAAAGGGAAGGTCGTCCGGTTCATCGGCATTAAAAGTCGTGTCAGAGGCTTCTCGCTTCTCGTTTTGAGGTTGCGTAGCAGGCTGTTGTTGCCCTCCACCTTGGTTTTGGTAAGAGCCACCCTCACCACCACTATCATTTCGAGAGCCCAACATTGTCAGGTTTTGCCCTTGCACATCCAACGAAAAACGAGTTTGACCAGTATTATCGGTATAAGTTCGGGTCGATAGTCTGCCTTCTACATATACCTGATTACCTTTTCTCAAGTATTTTTCTACAACTTCAGCATTATTTCCCCAGAACGAAACCCTGAACCAGTCAGTTTTTGGTTCTTCCCCAGGCTTGGTATAAGCATTTACAGCAATAGAAAAGTTAGCCACTTTTCTTCCTTCAAAATCACGAACGGCAGGGTCGTCGCCCAAATGTCCTATTAAGATAATTTTATTGTAACTAGCCATTAATTAATGTTTGGTTTTGTGGCGCAAAATTAAAATACTTTTATAAAAATACTCAAAAAAAATCTTTATTCAAATAGTTGTCAATTAAAACAGGTTTAGGCAATGCTGCCACCTCATCTACTTCATAAAAGCGTAACTTGTCAAACATTGGTAAATCTTTTTGGGCTGGTTTTATTTCTATGTTATGAAACTTAGCCTGTATGCGCTGGTGGGTCAAAACATGTTTATAAATCACTGATTCTTCGCCTATTACCATTTTTTTTAGCTGAGCTTGTGGCAAACTTATCACGTCCAGCAAATCAATGGTGCTTAACAACTTGGGTTGTTCTTCCAGCCAAAAATCATATAGCCCACCCCAAATGTCTTTGCTTCCCCTTTGTTTCATTGCCACAAATGTTTGCCCAGAGTTTTTATAAAAAAACAGGAGGTAATGAAAGTAGCGGTTCTTCACCTTTATTTTTTTTATTTTTACAGGCAGCTCCTTTTGTTTGCCCTCAGCATATGCTACACAATGAGTTTGCAAAGGACAATACATACAGTCAGGCTTTTGGGGAGTACACTGTAATGCCCCAAACTCCATAATTCCCTGGTTGTAAGCATCGGTGTGCTCGTCAGGTAACAAACTTTTAGCAAGGGCTCCAAACTCTTTTGCACCTTTATGGCTGGCTATGTCGGTGTGTACACCAAACACCCTCGCCAATACTCTAAAAACATTGCCATCTACTACGGCTACCTTTTCGTTATAAGCAAATGAGGCAATGGCTGAGGCGGTATAGTCACCCACACCTTTCATTTTTAAGAGTTCATGATAGCTCTCAGGAAACACACCACCCCTTTCGTGGTGTACAAACTTAGCTGCAGTGTGTAAGTTGCGAGCCCGCGAATAGTAACCTAAGCCTTGCCAAAGTCTCAATACATTTTGTTCATCGGCACCCGCCAAATCTTGTACCAGCGGATAAGCCTCTACAAACTTTTGATAGTAGGGCAAGCCTTGTTTTACCCTGGTTTGCTGAAGAATAATTTCTGACAACCATATTTTGTAAGGGTCTTTTGTATGGCGCCATGGCAAATCGCGCTTATTTTTGGCATACCAATTGAGAATACTATTGGCAAAAAGGTGTTTGTCCATCTAATTCAGTAAGTTATAAGTGATAACAACCTTGTTTTTTTGAAAAAAACAAGGCAAATATCTAAAACACTTTTAACTTTATAAGGTTTAAGAAAAAGGCTTCACTCTATTTTCATCCTGAGTTTGCACATCCTATTAGGAATGGTGTAAAAATAAATTTCTATAGTTTAATAAAATATTTTGTTGCTAGACGCGGCAAAAAATTGGCTAATAGCAGCGCTATTCGGCTATTTTTTAACAAAGTATAGCCTCAAAAGATGAGATTAAAAATGTAAATTTATTTTGGTACCATTCCTTAGAATAGAACCAGGACAATTAATTGCTTTGGCAAACCTCTTAAGGTACCAGAGTAATTATGTCAATGTGTGTGTTTAGGTGAAAAAACTGTCAGAAACCTCCCATTTCGCCTAGCTGTTTTGATGACCCAAACAGAGTAATGCATAATCATAAAGTTGTTTTTCAAACAGTTTGATTCACTTTAAAATATCAAAATTTTACAATATGGAATCAAAACTTTCAGCCTAAAAATTAATGCCTTACTTACAGCGACATATTTTGGAATATTGCCATAAATAAATATATCAATCAAAAATGACATTAATACATTGTCACTTGATGGTTTTTAGTAAAAACTCACTAAAATGAGCTAACTACCAAGGAATCAATTATTTTTGGCTAAATTCTTTTTTATTAGGAAATCAAAAATTAGATTTGCAAGTAATGTAAACCTATGGTTTCTAGTTTATTATATAATTCATTGTACCATTTAAACATTAGTTCAAGTGACAAAAGCGGAGGTAATTTCAGAAATAGCCGAAAAGACGGGTGTTGAAAAAGACAAAGTACAAATCACCGTTGAGGCTTTCTTCAAAGTAATACAAAACTCCATGGAAAATGGAGAAAACATTTATGTAAGAGGCTTTGGTAGCTTTATTAATAAGAAACGTGCAACCAAAATTGCTCGAAATATTTCTAAAAATAAAGCCATGACAATTCCTGAGCACTATGTACCCAGCTTTAAACCTTCAAAAGTGTTTATAGAGCGCATAAAAAACAGCGCAAAGTTAAAAGCAAAAATTAGCGATAACAGTAAGAAATAATAAAAACATGCTTCGATCACAAGTAGTGATTATTACCCTGGCCTCGGTCTTAATCTTTGGAATGTACTTACTACCTAAGGCCATTGTGAAAGGAAAAAAACAAGTTACACAACCTTCGAAAAGTAAGCAAGCGGACACTCCCAAAAATATGGGAGAAGAAACACATAACCAACCTTCACTTTCAAAACAACAACTTACCCAGCTTGCTAATTGGAAAAATGCAATTAGCAGTAGTACAAATAAAGAAAAAAAGATTATCTTTGCCGATTCAATAGCAAATTTGTTCAAAAGTGCGAACCAATTTGACAGTGTAGCGTTTTATAAAGCGAAGATTTCTGAATGGAAACCCAGCATAAATAGCTGGATGCAAGCCGGAAATGCTTATTTGTTTGCGGCGCGTTTTGCGTTAAACCAGGCAAAAGTAGAAAAGTCAGTACAAAATGCCCGTGGGTATTTTAACCAAGTGCTTAAACAAAAAGAAGATTTTCTTGATGCCAAAGCACAAATGGCCCAGACTTACCTAATGGTGCCCAACAAACAAAATCCTATGCAAGGCGTACAAATGCTATTGCAGGTGATAAAAAAAGACCCCAATAACCAATTGGCTCTTTTTATTCTGGGCGAACGCTCCATGCAAGTTCGTAAATACGACAAAGCTATTGAGAGATTTGAGAAACTTTTGTCACTCAATCCTAAAAATGAGAATGCTCAATACTATTTGGGAATGGCTTATGTTGAAACAGGCAAAAAACTCAAAGCACTTGAAATTTTCAAAAACATAGAGAAAGTAAGTACTGATTCAGCAAAAGTAGCTGGTGCACGTAGTTACCTTCAACAACTAAAATAATTTTTTTCATTTTTAAACGACATATAAATATGCCTTGTGGTAAAAAAAGAAAGCGTCATAAAATCGCGACTCACAAACGTAAAAAACGTCTAAGAAAAAACAGACACAAAAAGAAATAAACACGATAGATTTATTTATATTTGATTAGTCCATAAAACTGCGCAGTTTTATGGACATGTTTTTTCATAAACTAAAATGTAAAATACCTTGAGTAACGAATTAATTATCAATTCTACTCAAAAAGGCGAACGAATAGTCCTTCTCAAGAACAAAAGGGTTGTTGAATACCATATTGAGGAAAAAGATAATAACTTTACGGTAGGTGACATTTATCTTGGAACAGTAAAAAAGGTAGTACAGGGTTTGAATGCAGCATTCATTGATGTTGGATATGATAAAGACGCATTTTTGCATTATCTCGACCTTGGCCCCAAATTCAGTTCCCTCAACACCTTTACCAAAGACGTACTTGCAAAAAAAAATGTACCGTACAAACTTCAAGATTTTAAGCTAAAGCCTGAAATTAATAAGCTTGGGAAAATTTCCAGCATTTTTAGCCGTAACAATCAGGTTTTAGTACAGGTAATCAAAGAACCTATATCCACCAAAGGTCCTCGATTATCTTGTGAATTATCACTTGCAGGTAGATATTTGGTATTAGTACCTTTTTCAAATTCGGTAAATATTTCCAAAAAAATCACGAACAAAGAAGAGCGCCAACGTTTACAGCGCTTAATGTCATCAATTAAACCTGCCAATTTTGGAATTATTGTCCGAACCAACGCCGAAGGGAAGGAAGTTGCAGAACTCGATAGAGATCTCAAAAGCTTAGTAGAAATCTGGGTAAATGGAATGAAGTCGCTTAGAGACGCCAAACCAAGAGATAAAATAATTGGCGAAATGGATAGGGCTTCTTCTATTCTACGTGATATGTTAAACGAAAGCTTCGATAGCATAGTAGTAGATGAGAAAACTATCCACGGTGACATCAAATCTTATATCCGTAAAATTGCCCCTGACAAGGAGAAAATTGTAAAACTCCATGCGGGCAAAACTAAGATTTTTGAACATTATCAAATAGAGAAGCAACTAAAGTTACTTTTTGGGAAATCAGTTAGCTTACCAAAAGGGGGTTATCTGATTATTGAACACACTGAGGCTTTACATGTAATTGATGTCAACAGTGGCAACAAGTCTAATGTAGAGCAAGATCAGGAGAACACCGCACTAAACGTAAACATGGAAGCAGCCAAAGAGATTGCCCGGCAATTGAGGCTACGCGACATGGGAGGAATCATTATCATTGATTTCATAGACATGAAAAAAGTGGAAAACAAACGTAAAGTCTATGAATTTGTCAAAGAACAGTTAAAACAGGATCGTTCCAAATCTACCGTTCTTCCTCTTACCAAGTTTGGTTTAATGCAAATTACCCGACAAAGGGTACGTCCTGAGATGAATATTACTACTCGCGAGACTTGTGCGTCTTGTGGAGGTACAGGAAAAGTAGAAGCTACTATTTTAGTTTCTGACCTAATCGAGAGTAACCTTGAGTATGTTTTGAACAAACAAAATGAAAAAAAGGTTACCATAGCATTGCATCCTTATTTATATGCCTATTTTACCAAAGGCGGACTGATGTCTAAAAGGGTAAAATGGTTATTTAAGTACGGAAGATGGGTAAAATTACTTAAAGATTCAGCGCTTCCATTGGCAAACTTTAAGTTTTACAATCGTCATAGCGAGGAGTTAGAGCTTCAACAATAATCAAAAATAATATTCCAAATCTTAGTTTTTAGATAAGAGTTTTCCTCTTATGAAGAGACTAAGGTTTGGAATTTTGTGTTTTCAGCAACACACTTGCTACCACTCTCCATTTTTGTTTTGACATTTTGCTATGAAAATCAACTTATTTTAACACGGTGTTCAAGCAAGGCTATTACCTACCCAATCTAATGCACTTTTGTGCAGTTATATTTTTTCATTGAAAGTCAAGCACTACTAATTTTTTTAAATATGTACTCCCTTTTTTATAAAATATTTGCCCAACGATGCTTTAAGATTGGTTGGTTGATTGTATGTGCAACTTTAAGTATGCTGGGCAGTTGTACCTCAAGCAAAACAGATGGTTGTGCAGATGACCTTGATTTGTCAAATATTCAGGTAAAAATTGAAATAAAAGACCTGAACCCCCAATTGATGACGCTCGACACTGAAGCAAAAGCAAAAGAGTTTATAAAAAAGAACCCTGGCTTTGCCCAAAAGTTTGCCAACTTACAACGGGTTGGAGAGCAAAAGGTAGTAAAAGCTTTGGTGGCTTTTGCCAAGGAGCCTTATATGGATTCATTGTACACTCAAGTAAAATCGGTTTTTGGCAACTATGACAAATTAAGGCAAGAGTTAGTCGAAGCATTCAAACACATCAAATATTACTATCCTAGTTTTAAAATACCTCAAGTAAAGATGGCTATGACAGGCATCGGAAGTTTTTTTGGACGAGATATTTATATGGATGATGAGGTTATTTTTATCAGTCCTGATTACTTCTCAGGCTTAAATGCCAAATTTAAACCCAAGGAACCTTACTATATTCAACGCAGGTATGCGCCAGAGTATATTGTACCAGTCATTGTTCAGGCTGTTTCACGTACTTATAACAAAATAGATGTAAATGATCATACATTGGTGGCCGATATGGTGACTCGCGGCAAAGAACTACAGTTTGTAAAAACAATGATGCCTTGTACACATGATTCGCTCATTACTGGTTTTACGGCTCGCCAGTTGGCTAATGTAAACGACAAAGATAACCGCAAGGTAATTTGGGGACACTTTGTAGAGAAACAGGTTTTATTTGCAAAGTCGGTACGAAAAAAACGGGCATATATGGGCGAGCGCCCTTATACTGCCGAGGTAGGAGTAGGCAAAGAATGTCCAGGTAAAATAGGTTGGTGGGTTGGCTGGCAAATTGTACAAAAATACATGCGAAAGTTTCCCAAAAAAACATTTCAAGAGGTGATGGCATTCGATCAAAATATCCATTTATTCAATGCCTCAGCTTATAAAGGAGAATAGGCCCCTGGCTTTGATCTTTATTTCAGGCAAAAGGTTCAGTCACTCAGTGGTTGAACCTTTTGCTTTTTTCATGTGGTTTGTTTTGAGTTACATGTAACTTTGCAACGTAGATCAATAGAGAACTTTACTATGAACAACAGAGCAGAACAACTGAAGGCTTTTGACCGATTGCTCACCATTATGGACGAGCTAAGGGAGCAATGCCCTTGGGACAAAAAACAAACGATGGAGAGTTTGCGGTACCTGACTATAGAAGAAACGTATGAATTATCGGACGCCATTCTTGAGAAAGACTTGACCGAGGTAAAAAAGGAGTTGGGTGACTTGATGTTGCACTTGGTGTTTTACTCAAAAATAGGTGCTGAAACCAATGATTTTGACATAGCCGATGTACTCAATGGTGTGTGTGAAAAACTTATCAAACGACACCCACACATTTATGGTGATGTAAAAATAAACTCAGAAGAAGACGTCAAGCGTAATTGGGAACAGCTCAAACTTAAAGAAGGAAATCGATCGGTATTGGCTGGTGTCCCCAAGTCGTTGCCTGCGATGGTAAAAGCTTTTCGGATTCAGGAAAAAGTAAGAGGGGTAGGTTTTGACTGGGATGACAAACGGCAAGTATGGGCAAAAGTAGAAGAAGAGCTGCAGGAGTTTCAGGAGGAGTTTAATGTGGCAGAAAACGAAAAAATTGATGCTGAGAAAGCAGCGCAAGAGTTTGGTGATGTGCTGTTTGCCCTGATTAACTATGCCCGTTTTATCAATATAGAGCCTGAAGCTGCCTTGGAACGTACCAATAAAAAATTTATCAAGCGTTTTACCTACCTTGAAGCTCAAGCCCAAAAACAAGGAAAACAATTGGCTGATATGACACTGGCCGAAATGGATGTATTTTGGGAAGAAGCCAAACAAATGGAATGAGTAAATCAGTGTTTAGAAGCTACCTTTACCTGTTTTGACGCCCATTACCAGTACATCGTCTATTTGCTTGTAGGTTTTACCATTGCTGTGCATCCACTCATCAAGAGTAGCTTCAAGTATTTGCTTTTGTTCTTTCACAGGTTTGTGGGCAATGGTACCTAACAGTTGCCTAAACCTTTTTTTCATGAACTTTCGTCCTTGCTCGCCGCCAAACTGATCTTGATAACCATCTGAATATACATAAAAAGTAGTGGGGGTAGAAATATCGAATGTATGCAAGGTAAATTGCCTCTGGTCACTTTCGTTTTTTCTATAGCCATTAATGCTGTAGTTATCCCCCTTCACTTCTCGCAGTTCATTATCTTGGACTAAAATGAGGGGATTTTGAGCACCTGCATAATGCAGTGCTGACTTTTCTTTGTCTATTTGACATACCACAATGTCCATTCCATCGCGAATAGAAGCTCCTTCACTATTCAAAATCTTACGCAACGCCTGATCAAGCACATTTAATATTTGGTCAGGTTGGTATATTTTTTTTTGTACTACAGTATTGGTAATTGCTTGAAAGCCCAACATGGTCATAAAAGCCCCTGGCACCCCATGCCCGGTGCAGTCGGCTACTATGACAAACTGTTTTTGCTCTACTTCTTTGAACCAATAAAAATCGCCTGAAACAATGCTATGAGGTCTAAATATCACAAAATGTTCAGGTAAATATTTTTTCATGCGGTTTTCAGAAGGTAACATCGCTTTCTGAATACGCTGAGCATAAGTAATACTGCTTACAATGTCATCACGCTGCCGCTCTAAAGAAGAATTGATTGTTTTGATTTCTTCGTTGGCTTCCTGAAGTGCATAGGTACGCTCTTGCACTTTTACTTCTAACTCTTCGGTGGCACGCTTCTGAACATCAAGGGCTTTACGGGTAGCAGCTTCTTTTTCGAGCCTTAAAATACGATATCGATCTGCCAAAGCCAGCGACAACAATACAATTTCGATGGCGGAGCCTACTTCTACCAGATGATTGGTAATATTGTTTACAGGCAACACACCTGCGTTTCTTAAAGTAATAGAAATAGCACCTATCAGAAAAATACTCCAGGCAATGACATAATAACGGGCAGAGCTATGCCCTTTACGCCAAGCTACAATGCCTGCCACCAATAAAAAAGGAGAGTGTAATGATAATAAGGTATTGGTAGCAGGAGAATATATTTCAAATCCGGTGAGCAACATTGCCACTGGCGCCAACCCCATATCAATCAAAAACAAGCGGTAAACCAGGCGACTGTATTTTTTAATGTCTAAGAAATGGATCGTAAAAAGCGAAGTAGTGATGACGATCAAGCCCATAGTGAGTCGAGCTACGTATAGATTAAGGATAGGATAATTGGGGTGCACATAACGAAACAAATAGCCAGTAGACCCTGAAAAGATAATAAGCATACATACTATGTATAGCACATAGTAAATGTAGGTTTTGTCGCGTAATGTAATAAAGATAAAAAAGTTATAGAGCATCATTACGATGAGAATACCAAAGTAGATTCCATAGTAGAGGTTTTCTGCCTGAAAACGAATATCTAGCGCTTCTTTTCGCACAAGTTCTAACGGAAATGTCAGTGGAGCAAAACTTTGGAGCCTGAAATAAACAGTAACTACTTTGCCTTTTGGCAGGTCTAATGGAAATACATAACCGATATGCTCCTGATTGCCCTGTGATGACAAAGGGTATACACACCCTGTTTGGTGATGCGTCCAGTCTTCTTTGTCGTTTTTGACCCAAAAACCCAAGGAGTTGTGATAAGTAATGGTACTTAAAATTCGCCAATCGTTATGTACTGTTTCGTTGCGTAGCCGTAAACGTACCCAATAAGCCGAAGAAGTATAACCAAAGTTAAGTGACGCTTTTTTACTTGGTATAAATTGTTTGTTTTGTACCTGCTCAAAAGTTAACTTTCCGCGCTTATCTTCAAGGTAAACGGCTTGTTTAGATGGTGAGTAAGTTTGATTTTGTTGTAATACAAAAGGAGCCTGGGCTAATATTGGGGTAGCAGCTACCCACAACAATACAGCACAGCAGAAAAATAACTTGAGGTAATAAGAAGAAAGGTATTTGTTTAATGATTTAAGCCTGAGTAAAAACACGAATAACATAAAGTAAAGATCGATTTATATAAGCCTTGTGATTATTAACGAACGAGTGACAATAATTATACCTGTGTTTTCTACGTTTTTACGGCTTTTTATATCGTCCTGATTACACCCTTACTCCCACTACCAAAATATCGTCTATTTGCCTGTAAGGAGCTTTACCATCGGTTCCTCCTTTCATCCACTGAGTAAGTGCTTTTTCAACAGATTGCTTTTGTTGCTCTATTGGTTGTTCCGAAATACTCAGCAACAATTCTCTGAGCTTTGCCCGCATAAACTTTTTACCTTTGGGCCCTCCAAACTGGTCTTGAAAACCATCTGAATACATGTAGAATGTAGTAGGCAATGATATGTCAAAGGTGTGGGTAGTATAAGGCATTACCTCATGGTTTCTTTTGCGATAACTATTGATGCTAAACAGATCGCCGGGTATTAGTTGAATTTCTTTATTTTGTATCAATACAAGTGGCGACTTGGCACCAGCAAAATGTAAGTGTTTATGCTGCTCATCAATGACACATACAGCGATGTCCATGCCATCGTGTACCGATGTATTTTGGCTTTTGAGCAACTTGGGCAATACCTCTCCCAATGCACTCAATATTTGATGAGGTTCATGAATTTGCTCATGCACAATGATATTGGTAAGCGCTTGTGAGCCTAACATAGTCATGAGTGCTCCGGGTACCCCATGCCCAGTACAATCGGCTACAATGACAAATTTTTTATGTTGCCAAGCTTCAAACCAGTAAAAGTCGCCAGAAACTACATCACGGGGTCTATAAAAGACAAAGTGTTGGGGCAACAACTGGTGCATGCGTTCTTCCAGGGGTAAAATGGCTTTTTGTATGCGCTGGGCATAATTGATGCTTGCTTGTATTTGTTGGTGCTGCTCTTCTATTTCTTCCTTTTGCAGTTGCACAGTATGCAGGGTTGCGTCTAGTTCTTCGTTGATTTGTCGCAACTCTACATTGCTTTCGCTCAACTCGTGGGTTCTTTCCATTACTTTTACTTCCAACTCTTCGGTGGCTCGTTTTTGCACTTCCAGTGCTTGTTGGGTAGCAGCTTCTTTTTCTTTGCGTAAAATACGGTAACGATCGGCAAGCGCCAATGAAAGCAATACAATCTCTATGGCTGAACCTACTTCTACGGCATGGGTGGTGATTAAGTTAATAGGCAATACTCCAGCATTACGTAAGGTAATAGAAGTAGCGGCGACTAAAAAAATCCCCCAGGCAAACACATAATAACGTGCCGACTCATTGCCTCGTCTCCAGGCCACCATACCTACTACCAACAACAAAGGTGAGTGCAAAGACAATAGATCGTTAGTAGCAGCTGAGTAAAGTTCGGTACCTGTGAGTAACATTGCTAAGAGCGCTAACCCCATATCTATTTTAAAAACCTTATAAAGTAGTGTGCTATACTTTGGTACTTCTAAAAAGTAAATAGTAAACAAAGAGGTTGTAATTACAATAAGACCCATGGTGAGTCGGGCTGAGTAGAGGTTGATGATGGGAATATTGGGGTGTACATAACGAAATAAGTAGCCTGTAGAGCTAGAGAAAATGATGAGCATACACAAAATATACAGTACATAGTACACATAAGTTTTGTCACGCAGGGTTACAAAAACAAACAAGTTATAAAGCAACATTACCAGTAATATTCCAAAATAAATCCCATAATAGAGGTTCTCCTTTTGTAATCGCTGACTTAATGTATCTTTACGCAAAAGCTCTAGGGGGAAAGTTAAAGGGTCGTAGCCTTTGAGACGAAAGTACACAGTACAGGTTTGCCCACCAGACAAATCTAAAGGAAACACAAAGCCGTTGTGCTCATAATTACCCCTAGAGGTAAAAGGATAAAGCCACCCAGTTTGTACATGGTGCCAAGTATCAGCTGTTTTTTTTATCCAAAAATCTAAATAATTGTGGTAAGCAATGGAGCTAAACAAACGCCAGTCGTTGTAGTTTGTCTCGTTGTGAAGCTTCAGACGAACCCAATAAGTAGAGGAGGTATAACCAAAGTTGAGAGAGTTGGACTGATTGGGGGTAAAGTGTTTTTTTTGTACTTCTGCCAAGTTCAAAGCACCTGTTTTATCTTCATAATAAAATGCTGCGCTTGCAGGCAAGTAGGTTGTGGTGCCTGACTTTATTGTGAAAACAGGTTGTGCTTGTATATTTAATGATAGACATACAGAAAAAGCTGTAATGAGATACATTATGCTTACTCTCATATAAATTGGTACGGGGTTTTGGGTAAAAACTTTGAAAAATACTGGGTAAGAATACTACAGACAGGTGAGGGCTTTACAAACGTTTGAGCAATAATCTTTCCTTTTAGAAGGCTTGCAACTTAAAAGATTTTGATAACAAACTCAAAATAAAGGTGTAAACCTAGTGCACTGGGCACCAGTTCAAAGTACTATCGATGGATGAGCTGCCTTATCAATACAGTATATTGATAGTGAAGTACCTAACTAAGTATTTGCTGTATTAAAAAACAAGGTTGACATTTCTTTGAACCACCCTACTATACCTTACTATTTTTTCGCCTCGGTTTGTGTCTCCACAAATCACCTCATCATAGCGTCTGAGAACAGTGTTTTTCAAGGTTTCGATCAGCTCGTGGAGACACGAGCTGAGGCGATGATGGTACTTTTGACAAAAGCTGGGTAGAGTAGAACCACCCTACCTTTGAATACGATATTATATTTGAAAAGACCAAAGATCAATGGGTTTATTTTCGGTGACGTTCACAAAATTGTGTTGATGATTTTTATACTAGGATTAAAGTGATTACCTGCGGTGAGCTCGTCACAGCAAGCTGCCCCGATGAGTCGGGATTTATAAATAGACTCGGTTTTAGGATTTACAGGATTGATTAATGTTGGTATTCAGACAATTAGTCAAAATCCATCCTCAAAACCATTTTTGTTTAAGTATAACTCATTGATTGTCAGCATTGAGTTTTTCAAAAAGCACAGTTCAATGAACGCTCTCTTATTTTCTAGATGTATGCTTACGAAAACTAAAGTGATAGCGGGATGTATAAAAACGGACAAGTGATAGATTAATATGCTACACCCTTACCCCTATCACCAAAATATCGTCTACTTGCTCATAGGGCAACATTCCATCCAATGCTTCCGTTTCCATCCAATCGTTTAGGGTAGTTTGCAATATTTGGCGTTGCTTTATCATTGGTTGGCTGGCTATACTGCCCAATAATTCACGAAAACGTTTTTTCATAAACTTTTTACCTTCTCTTCCTCCAAACTGGTCTTGAAAACCATCTGAATACAGGTAAAAAGTGGTAGGTGTAGAAATATCAAAGGTGTGCGCAATAAACTTGACCAGCGCATTTTCTCTTTGATACCCATTAATACTATGGATGCCTCCCTTGATCTCTTGGGCTTTGCCTTGTTGAATAACAATTAAAGGGCTGTTGGCACCCGCACAATGCATTTTTTTTGCCTGCCTGTCAATCACACTCACCACCACATCCATTCCGTCGTGCATAGCCGAGCCTTTGTTGTTGAGCAGGGTATGAAAGGTTTGATTTAAAGTATGTAATATTTGCTCAGGTGCATAAATCTTATTTTGGATAATAATGTTGTTCAATGCCTGAATGCCCAGCATGGTCATAAAAGCTCCTGGCACCCCATGCCCGGTACAGTCAGCCATTATAATAAACTGTTTGTTGTTAACCTCTTCAAACCAATAAAAATCACCCGAAACTATATCGCGGGGTTTAAAAAACACAAACGATTCGGGCAAGTATTCTTTTATTCTCTTTTCGAGCGGTAATACAGCTTTTTGAATTCTTTGGGCATACACAATGCTGTCTAATATGTCATCATTTTGTTTTTCTATAGTTTCCAGCATTTCCTGCAGGGTAACATTTACCCCGTCTACCTCATCTTTGGCGGCAAGCAGTGCAGTATTTACAGTATGTAATTCACTATTGGCTTTATTTAACTTTTGGTTGTTGCGCTGTTTTTGTCTGTAAAAAAACAATACACTTAAAAGTAAAATTGATACCAACCCTAACCCCAGGTAAGTGATTTGTTGGTTGGCGTGTTGGGCAGCTATGTGCGCAGCATACTCTTGTTGTTTTTGTTTTTGCAACAAGCGCAAAGAATCCTTTTCCTGTTCATACTCATAAAAGGCTTCAAAATCACTGAGTTTGATTTGTACACTTGTATTCATCACACTGTCAGTAGCTTGCAACCCTATTTCTTGATACTCTGAAGCTTTTTTATAGTTTCCTTCAGCTTTATATACCTTCGCCAATAATAAAGCACATTCTTTTAGGTACTCCCATCTGCTATTGGCTTTTGCCAAGGTTACTCCTTTTACAAGGTAATCAATAGTAGAAGCATATTGCTTTTGTTGATAGTACGCCTTGCCCAATAAGGCATAAATTGCTACTAGTAACTCGCTTTGTTGATGTGCTTTACTCAAAGTCAGTGCTTTATTTAAATGCTCAAGGGCGAGTGTATTTTTATTAAATGTGACATAGAGTTCTCCAAAGGCTTTATGAATTTCAGCTTCATAGGCTTTGTTTTGTTGTTTTTGAAAGTATTGCAAAGCTTTGCGGGTGTATTCTAAAGATTTAGTAAAATTTCCTTGCTTTCGGTAAGTATCACCCAGGTTGATATAGATATAAGCCACTCTTTTATCATTATTTTTTTGAAACAACTTCAAAGATTGTTTGTAATACTTCAGGGCTTTGCGCTGATTGTTATCAGCAGTATATATATTTCCTATGTTGTTATAACCTACTGCCAATCCGCCTATATCACCTAAGCCTCGCTTAATTGCCACAGATTTTTGATAGTAATAAAATGCCAATGAATATTTGCCTTGGCTGTCATATATCATTCCTATGTTATTATAACTGTAGCTTTGCCCTGTTAGATCATCGAGTTCAATATTAATGTTCAATGATTTTTTGTGGTATGCCAAGGCTGCGGTATAATCTGAATGATACATCTGTACTATGCCCAAACCATTATAAGCGTCAGCTATTCCCCTTTTGTTGGCGATTTTTTGGGCAAAACCCAACGATTGTTTAAACAAGTCAAGGGCTGCTGCATAATGTCCATGTACCATCGTCACCCAGGCAAGAGAGTAGTAAGCCCGGCTTAACCCTTGGGTAAAGTGCAGTTTTTTGGCAAGTGGGATAGATAATGAGGTGTAATAGGCTACCTGGGCAGAATCGCTTCTTTGATAAAGGCCGGCAAGCTTGTTATAAATGTTTACTTTTTGGGTATCAGCTACATGGGTGTTTAACAATGCCTTAAGAGAATCGATTTTGGCTTGATTTTGCGCAATAAGCCAATTGACCTGCAACAAGAAAAGAGCTAAATATAACACCAAGTTTTTCATAACCTTCTATTTCACAACAGGCAACCAATCAACATTAAAAAATTTGAGAAGAGATAAAGTTCAATGGTTTGAATTATTTAGTAGGTATAATTACTTAGGTTAAATATAATACAATCCTTGTTAAAAACAGCAAAACCGCTGAAAAGACTGGGTTTAATAGCAATTTAAAGCATTTTTTTGCCACGATTTGTCCGTAAACCACTTTACTCCACCCAAAACATCAGGGCAGAACTAACTGGCTTTTGTTTGTGATAGTACTCAAAAAACGCAGTTATAGGCACTTTCCTCATAAGGGCTTATGCAGTAGTTTCAACATATCATAAGTTATTCAAAAACTTTTGTTATTATTAGCCTCTAAAACAGACAAAAGATACAATATGATTTCTTTAAAGCAATTTATCCGAACCAGCCACTCATTCAAGCTTGCTTTGTTATTATGGGCATGTATTGCTGGATGTTCGTCTCCACGCAAACCTGCTAAAACCGAGTTTATCATTCTGCAATTAAACGATGTGTATGAAATAGCCCCCATTCAAGGTGGCAAGTTTGGAGGGATGGCACGGGTAGCTACTGTGCGTCAGGAGTTACTCAAAGAAAACCCACATACTTTTACTACCCTTTCGGGAGATTTTCTGAACCCTTCGGTACTAGGTACCATCAAGTACAACGGAGCGCGTATTAAAGGAGCCCAAATGGTAGCTACGATGAATACCCTTGGAATAGACTATGTATGCTTTGGCAATCATGAGTTTGACCTCAGTGAAGAAGATTTGCTCAAGCGAATCAATGAATCTAAATTTGATTGGATCTCTACTAATCTTCAGTATAAAAAAGAAGGCAAAATTCAACCTTTTTTTAAGATGGTAAATAACCAACCACAAAACTTTGCCAAGTCGGTGGTATTGAAAATACCCAACGAAAACGGAGAAGATACACTCAAGGTGGGTTTATTGGGGCTGGCGCTTAAAATAGATAACAACATAGTGGCTTATGAAGATGTAAAAACAGCGGCCGAAAAAGAGCTTACAGCGCTGAAAGGTAACATTGATTTTGCCATATCAATGACTCACCTTGCCATTGCTGATGATAAGAAGTTGGCACAGGCCATTCCTCAGTTTCCTTTGATCATGGGGGGGCACGACCACACCAATATGAAACACCAGGTAGGTACTACGAGCATTACCAAGGCTGATGCCAACGCCAAAACAGTGTATATTCACCGCATTACTTATGACCACGTCACCAAAAAAGTAAGCGTTCGGTCAGAACTCAAAGAAATTAACGAAAGTATAAAAGAAGCTCCCAAAACTGCCGAAGTAGTACGCACTTGGCTACAACACGCTGAAACTGGCTTTAACACATTAGGTTTTGATGTAAAAGAAAAGTTAATGGTGGTAACAGGTGCTCCACTTGATGGCAGAGAAGACCACATCAGGGAAGAGCCTACCAATTTGGGCAAAGATATTTGCGCAGCCATGGTTGCTACACTTCCTAAGGCACAGGCAGGCATACTCAATAGTGGTTCGGTGCGACTAGATGACCAGCTGAGAGGCCAGGTCACTGTATATGATGTACTACGGGCATTGCCTTACGGTGGAGATATTTATGAAGTTCAGCTTAAAGGCAAACTTTTAAGTAAAATTTTAACTACTGGAAAAAACAATAAAGGAAGTGGGGGGTATTTGCAAACTACTGGTATAAACTATGATGAAACTACCCAACAATGGACAATAGGCAAAGCAGCTATAGAACCTGAAAAAATATACACTGTGGCTATGTCAAACTATTTATTGACGGGCAAAGAAAGTAATTTTGATTACTTGACGCCTAAAAACCCTGACATTGTTTCGGCCACTGAAGATAACAAAAACCCTCTCCGGGCTGATATTCGCAAGGCACTGATTGAATATTGGAAAAAGAAAGGGAAAGACAGTCTACAAGAAGGCAAACAGAAGTAAATGAAGCCAACTTATGGGTTGATCAATCCCCCCCTGAATGAGTGCTCATTCAGGGGGATTATTACAATACCTTTTGTAAATATTTCCAAATTTTATTTGCTATCACCTCGTGTCCTTCGGCAGTAGGGTGGGTCCCATCCGATTGGTTGAGTTCGGGCTTACCAGCAATGCCATCCAAGATGAAGGGTACAGTCACTACTTTTCTATTGTCTTCTTCAAGGTCGTCAAAGGCTTTTGTAAACCCTGCTGTATAGTCTAAACCCAGGTTGGGAGGGGCTTCCATTCTTACCAATAGAACTTTAATTTTTTTATAACGTTTACGCGCAATGTCAATGATCTGCTGAAGGTTTTCTTTTACTACTTGTGGGCTTACCCCCCTCAAACCATCGTTGCCGCCCAATTCAATGACTAAAATGTCTACTTTTTGTTTTAGCAAAAAGTTAATTCGTTCTCGTCCACCTGTAGTCGTTTCGCCACTTACCCCCGCATTTACTACCCTATAGTTGTGGTTACCTGCATCCAGTTTTTTCTGGATCAAGGCAGGATAAGCCGATTCTTCGGGGTTGTCTAAACCAAAACCAGCCGCCAGGCTATTGCCCAAAAACAAAATAGTTTTACGATTTTTTTTGCGTTCTATCTTTTGAATAGAGTCTTGTCGTGCTAAAGAGTCTTGTCGCTGTTGCTCGCGTTTTGCGGCTCCATTACAACTCCATAGAGTTAAAGTAATCCACAGGAAAATATACGAAAATTGGTGCATATATATTGTTAATTGGTATGATCAAACCCTTTGCCTCTACAATAAAGCTAAAGAGTTGCAGATTTTCATTCATTGCTTTACTCAAGAAAACAAAATATGGTAAAAAAACCTCAACATCAGTGCATTATTTCACCAGTTGACTACAAATATTTTCATACGATGAAGTGGTTTTTATTCATTTCCCCCCTAAAAAGTCCTTTTTTTATTTTAAAATTTTGGATTTTAATAAAAATATCCTACCTTTGTCATCCAATTACATCGCGGGGTAGAGCAGTTGGTAGCTCGTCGGGCTCATAACCCGGAGGTCATAGGTTCGAGTCCTGTCCCCGCTACTAAATATTACCTGTAAATTCTTATAATTTACAGGTTTTTTTTATGCCCTGTTTTGTATGCACCAACCAACCACTAATTCGGCCTCTAAAACCCCTCTGGTTTACTAAAATACAATAATAACTCTCCACTCATACTTCGCATTTTATTCTCACTGTCTTGACGGCGGGCAATGTTCACTTGGGTAATTTGTAATTTTGCTTTATAGCTTTTTCCAGCCTCTATTAACACCATTTCGTTATGAGGCAAAGGTTTAGAGACGTTACTGAATTTTCTGACCAGTTTTTCCAACATAGGGTCGAGCAGGAAGTTAACTAGTGTGTCTTTTTTTTCGTGCAACAATATCCGGTTCTTCTTCCAATCAACATACAATTCAATCTCTTTGTCTCCCAACAAGTATACTCGTTGCTTATTTACTTTAAAGCTATTGGCTTTTTGTTTAAATTTAATAATATAATTGTACCCTTTAATATTACGTACAGGTTCATCAAAACGGCTTTGAAAGTTAAATTGCTTGGTATTGACAGAAATTAAGTCAGTGACATAGTCGCCTGTTACGTTTTCGCCCATGAGGGCATACAACTTAATAATCTTACGGTGCTCAGAGTCTGACGGGCTTAACAAAGAGTCGAGGTGTGGTCTGATAAAAGGTTGCAAACGGGCAAGGCGTTTTCTTTGGGCAAAAAACTGAAGGATAGAGTGCAGGTTTTTGTGATCACTCAATGACAAAGGCTTTGCCTGTGCATTCGGAGTTATTTTACCCTCTTTAAGCAATTGGCTCTTCAACATAATTTTTTTGAACCTGCTTGCCTGGCTTCGGTCTGCTGTCATAAACACTCCCCAAGGACCAAAAGCACTTAATAAACACACAAAGCTTAGAGAAATAGTAATTACTTTAATGTTTTTTGCTTTGCTGATCAACAAGTATAAATTAATACCTGCCAACCATACTGCCAGCACCAGGGCAAAATAACGTAACTCGGTAAGGCCATAGTCTTGAATACGCTTGCCTAAACCCCAAAACAACAAAGCCAATAAAGGAAACAGACTTAAAGAAAAGTTGCGGCTGTATGCCTGAAGAGTTCGTCCTTCTTTTTGTTGGCGAATAGGGTAAATAATCAGGAAGGTCGCCATGCCTATGACCGAAAACACCAGCACCAAGTATGTCACTAAGCCCTTGGGCAGGGTCCAACTCACCAAAATAGAAGCACCATACACATACAAAATAGAAAGGTATATTACAATGAGTGGTAACAGTACAAACTGCACACAGAAACGTAATACACGGGGGTACGTTTCTTCTTTTTCAAGCGCCTGGATTTCATCGGGAATACCAGCTAAAAATATAAGCGTATTGAATATACCAAAAATGGCAATAAACAATTGTAGGTATAACTTGGCTGAAATGGTTAGCCCAAACAAATACCCCATAGCAAACAAGGCCAGCGATATGCCGCCAAAAAGCATGGCCGAGTATAAGCCTGACAACATGATGCGTACAGTAAGCAACAAGTTGAAATGCCAAAAAGCATTTACCTCATAGGTTTTGGTAAAAGGAATGTAAGACACCAGCAATAAACCCGTCATAAAAAACAGGATAAAACGTATATAGTTTTTATGGGCTAACTCTTTGGGTAACAGCAGGTAATAGGTAATAATAATGATAAAAGCAATAATTTCAATCACCAACTTACGTGACGGAGGGATATGGTGACGCTCTGCGTATATATCGGCTATAAAAAATATAAGCACCCCTAACAAACTTGCCATCAAAGATTGTCCATTGTCGCTTAGATAGCTCCAAACATCTGTTTGTTGTTCTATGATGACCAACAAAATGACGGTGCCCATAGTAGCAGCAAGCATAGCAAAGGGATAACGTGATGAGGTGTTTCCTGCCTGAGTGAATAAATCTCTAAATGATGGCCATTTGATCATAAATATGGGGATTGGTTTTACTAACCACGTATAATAAAGGCTTAGTGGTCGTTGTTTTTAGTATCTTCTGAACTTTGCTGATCTTTGGTTTGCTGCTTTAGCTTTTCGTCGGTTTCTGTCAACAGATCGTCTAACATAGTAAACTTGTCTTCGACTTCTTCTTCCAAGGCTTTTTGTGCTTGTACCATGCTCACGTTGATCTCAAACCCTAACAAAAACACCCAAGCAATTAAATATAACCAAAACATAAGGGCAATCAGGGTTCCTATAGAGCCATATAGTTTGTTATAGTTGGCAAAATTGCTCAAGTAAAATGAGAATCCGGTAGTGCTCAACATTGCCAAAATAGAAGCTGAAATGGCTCCTAATGAGAAAAACCTCCATTCTTTTTTTCTGGCAGGAGCCAGGTTATAAATCAAAGCAATGCCCAGTAAAAATGCACTAAATAAGACAAACACCTTTAAACCTGTTAGCAGGTAATACCCTAGTACCTGGTCTTTGTGTAACATTGCCCAATTAGTCCATTCATAGAGGTATTCGAGCACAAACTCTACAGCAAACTCAGTTACCACCAATACAATGACTACTATCACTAAGATAAAAGCAAACAAAATGGCTAATCCGGCTGCTAATAATCGTTTACGCAAAAAATTACGCTTTTCGGCAAACTTGTAGTTACGATTAAAGGTATCCATCATCTCTATTACCCCATTGGTGGCAGTATACAAAGCCAGCAATACCCCAAATGAAAGTAGGTTGGTACGGGGTTGAGTTAATATATTGACAATAGTATCGTGGGTGTATTTGTAGATTTCTCCTGGCATAAATTCGAGCAGCAGGGCATCTATCTGTTGCTTCATGTCAATATCTTGCCCAGTAGTTACTATATCAGGAATATAGGTAACAATGTATGGAACAAAAAAAGGAATCAGGGTAAATAAAAATATAATTGCCGGAAAAAGCGATAAAGTAAAACTAAAGGCAATTGCCCTGGCTTGTTGATGAAGTGGCTTATCGTTGATATTAAGCCAAAGTGTTTTGATAATACGATACCAAGATACCTGGTGGTGTTTAGACTCTGAGCGCCTCAAACGTTTGACAGTTTTTTGGTACAGTTTAGAGTTGGTAATCGATTTGATAATTTTGGCTTTCATAACAATCTTAACGGTTTCCTTATCAAATTTTTCGCAATCGGGCTACTTTAAGTAAACCTACCATGCTAATTGAGTCGGTAATCTCATTGTTCATTACCATTTCAACGGCTTCACTAATATGTACTTTTTTAATTCTAAGATCCTCTGTTTCGTCAAACTCTGTTTCGCCAGGTACTAGTTCTTCGGCTATATACACCACTCCTTCTTCGTCGGTTACCGAGTTAGAGGTATGCACTGTGGCAATTTCTGTCCACTGATTGGCAGTAAAGCCTGTTTCTTCTTTAAGCTCACGTTTTGCCGATTCAAGTACGTCATCTTCAAGACTACCTCCCCCCATAGGTATCTCCCATGAGTAAATGTCTAAAGGATAACGATATTGCCCCACTAAATAAGTATACCCTTCGCTATCAATAGGTATAATGCCAATGGCTTTATTTTTAAAATGTACTGTACCATAAATTCCCGGTTTGCCCGATGCATTAACTACCATGTCTTGTGCCACGGAGATCCAGGGATTGTCGTACATTTGTTGTTTATAAACTGTGTTCCAAGGGTTTGCAACTTTCTCTTTGGCGTTATTATTATCTGATGAGCTATTCATTATATATCATTTTTGGTTTACAAGGAAACAATCGTGTGCCATACTGTCTACTCACTTCTACACTCCAATTTAAGCAAGGTTACAATAATAACCAATTCGTTGTAAAATAATGACTAACTTTGAGGTTTGTATCCCAAACTATTAAGACAAAGGTATGTTACAATCGTCTTTTTCTAATAAATATATAGAAGCTGGAGTAGATGAAGTTGGCAGAGGCTGTTTGGCTGGACCAGTAGTGGCAGCAGCCGTCATATTGCCTCCCAACTATAAGAATGAGTTGTTGATGGACTCGAAGAAGTTGAATAAAAAAACCCGTGAAAAACTTCGTAAAACTATTGAAGAAGATGCTATTAGCTGGGCTGTAGCAGAAGCTTCGCATACCGAAATTGATGAAATTAATATATTAAATGCCAGCTTTTTGGCCATGCACCGTGCTATAGAACAACTAGAGCCTGAGCCCGAACTTTTACTGATTGATGGTAACCGTTTCAATCCTTATAAGTTTGTTGCCTACCAATGTATAGTAAAAGGTGACAATAAGTTTTTGTCGATAGCTGCAGCATCGATACTGGCAAAAACCTACCGCGATGATTTGATGGGAAAACTTGCAGCGGAGCACCCAGAGTATGACTGGGAAAACAATGTGGGCTACCCTACCAAAAAACACCGGGCGGCTATAGAACAGTACGGGGCTACTCATTGGCATCGCATGAGTTTTAAGTTGATTAAGGCTAAAGACTAAGGAATTGTTCAAAAATAAATTTACACTCTGAGGGGTGATTTTTCGCCTTAATACTTCGTTATTTTTATTGCCCGTAGCGCTGCTATGGGCGCAAAAAATAGCCTCGTCTCAAAACAAAACCTCTACCTCAAGAATGGTAATTTAATTTCTCACCATTCCTAAGGTTATTCTACCTCATCGTCATCTTCGTTTTTATTCAACACTTGTTCCCAAAAAGTGATTGCTTGTTTTTGATGTATTCCCCCTTGATGTGGCTCTTGAATATAAGATTCAGGAGGGGCAGGCAATGCCTCTAAACAGGCATTAGAACATATATTTGCCAGTAAAGGCAATATATCGGTAGCTACTGATAAAGAAATCCAGACCTGACGGTATTCATTATTTTTTACCTGTTTATTACATACACTACAAGTAGGTGCATAATCGAAATACTCTACTTGGTTAAAAGCCTTGGTAAGGTCAGGAAAATGGGGGCGATTTTTATAATTACCATATAACGCCCTTGTACTTACAGTACTATCTACCAAGTTTTTACAACGAGTAATTTCATAAGGAAACCAGTGTAAACCATAAGAAGTGTAAGGGGTAAACTCTTTGAGTGAGGTCATTTTGCCTATATGTGGAGGAATTCGCTCTAAACTACTCCCATACAAAAATAGGTGAGTCACTTGAGTAAGCTGTTCGATTTCATTGGGCAGAACCCTAATTTGTCGCCATAAATCACGTGGCATCATTCGCCCTGGCGCAAACTCTGTCCAGCCTTCTTCTGCTGCTTGATTTATCAAAGCAAGTAACTTTTCCCAAGCAGCACTACTTCGGTCCTGCCTATCGGGGCGTAAAAAGATTTCTTCATCTTTGCCATACTCTTCTAAATACTTAAACTCATAATCTAAAGGTTTTGTCATTGTTTTAATATTTGGTGTTAAAAATCTAATGACTTTATCTCCCACATACCCAGTGACTTGTCCTGGTATAGTTTTCCTTCTTCACTGCAGTTTTCTTTGATTAATTCAATAGGTTCTGGAAACAAAAAAGGCGCTTGTTGCAAATTCAAAGGTCGCCAGCTGCCACTAGGTACATTATAGTTCAACGAATAGTTGACATAAGTAGTAGTCAACAAGTATTTGCTATTACTTTTTTTGAGGTTGGCTATAGCCTGACGAATGTGGCCATAGGATAAATGAATAAAACAATCGCGGCAAAGCACTAAGTCTACTTTGGGTAAAGTATCTGTTGTAATGTCTAACACTCGAAACTCTATGCCTGCCTTTTGATATTGTTGTCTATTTTGCAAAATCAGTTGTGATACAATGTCTGCTCCAATGTATTGTAACTCTGACAAGGTCACATGCTGCATCCAGTGAAAATCGCCACAAGGTAGGTCTAACATAGAAGAAATTGCATATTTTTTTAGTAGGTGACTTAAGTCACCAATCAAAGTTTGAGTTTGTGCGAGTTCAGAACCCCGCCCCGACAACGTTTGTTGGCTTTGCCAATGGTTGGTTTGAAAGATTTGGGTAAACTTGTCTTGTAAACTGGCTTCTGGCAACGCATTGTCGGGTATAGCATAGCGCCACTTGCGGTAATGGTGTTGCCAATATGTGGGAATAATATGCTTAAGTAGTTGTCTTATTGCCATAGATAAGGGTAAATATAAGAGTTTGCAGGATATGTAAATATGCCTTTTAATTTTTTTTGAGTATCTTGCCAACAGTAACTTTAGATTAAATGTAGCCTTCGGGGTGTGTTTTCAGAGACCACACTTCGGGGCTATTTTTTTGTCTTGGTCTTTTTCAAATAACGAAATACCGAAACCATTACGAAATAACGTAGAAAAATCCTTATTTTTAGCCTCTCTCATTTTTATGAAATTGAAAAAAATAAAATTTTATATCATTGACTACCAATTACTTACAAAATAGTTTTTGAACCAAAACACTTTTGGTCTTTGATTTGAATATATATTAACCAAAGATATTTAATAAGCTTTGTGGTTAGGAAAGAAAAACGAGATTCTGCTAGGGTCTCG